>JAYEOF010000019.1:0-2677 GCA_034722695.1 Campylobacterota bacterium | reverse complement strand
GAGCCGTTTGATATTTTATCGCTTGGTTTCAATTGTGGTACAGGTCCTGATCAGGTTAAAAAACATCTTAAGACACTAAGTGAGCTCTGTGATATCCCTATCTCTGTACATGCGAATGCCGGGCTTCCTCAAAATCGTGGAGGGTATACATATTACCCGATGGGACCAGATGAATTTACAGAGAAACAACTTGAATTTACAGCTTTTGATGGGGTAAGTTTCCTAGGTGGCTGTTGCGGAACAACACCGCAACATATACAGGCACTTAAAAAAGCTGTTGAAGTACTCAAACCAAAAGAGCCAAGTGGTAGTATAGAACCAAGTATCGCTTCACTTTTTAATACCACAGAGCTTTTCCAAGAGCCAGCACCACTGCTTATAGGAGAGCGTTCTAACTCTACGGGTTCTAAAGCATTTAGAGAACTTATTATCGCCAGTGATTATGAGGGTACACTCACCGTAGGACAGGCACAAGTGCGTGATGGTGCACATTGTCTTGATGTCAACGTAGAGTTTGCAGGACGTGATGGTGCGGTAGATATGGCAGCAGTGATGGAGCTTTATAACCAAAAGATACCACTACCACTCATGCCGGATGCTACACGTGTGAACACAATGGAAGAGGGACTCAAGCGAATAGGTGGAAAGCCTATCATCAACTCGGTAAACCTTGAAGATGGGGAAGAGAAGCTTGATGCCATTTGTAAACTAGCTAAAAAGTATGGGTGTGCCTTAGTCTGTTTGACCATCGATGAAGTAGGGATGGCAAAAACAACAGAGACGAAACTGGCACAAGCAGAACGTATTTATGACTTAGCAGTAAACCGCCACGGGATAGACCCTAGAAACTTGATTTTTGATATGCTTACCTTTACGGTGGGCTCTGGTGACTTAGAGTACAGAGATGCAGCTATTCAGACACTTGAAGCTATACGTGAATTACATATACGACATCCGGAAGTAGGTTCAACACTTGGGCTTTCCAATATCTCTTTTGGTCTTGCCATCAATGCAAGACGCTACTTGAACTCAGTCTTTTTACATCATTGTTTACAGGCAGGTATGACTTCGGTTATCATCAATGTTAAACATATCGTACCACTTGCCAAGATGAGTGATGAAGATCGTGCCATATGTGAAGAGTTACTCTTTGCTCCTGATGATCAGTCACTCTTTAAATTCATCGAACACTTTTCAGATGCAGTGATAGAAGATGATGGTGCAGATGAAGCGTATGAAGCGATGAGTTCGGAAGAGAAGATAGCCAAACTCTTACTTGATGGTGACAAAGAACGTATGATCCCTTTGGTTGAAGAGGCACGTCATGAGATAGAAGCAGACAGAATTGTCAATGAAATTCTCATTGATGCGATGAAAGTGGTAGGGGAACTCTTTGGTTCGGGGCAGATGCAATTGCCTTTTGTGCTGCAGTCAGCTGAGACTATGAAAACAACGGTAGATTACCTAAATCCATACCTAACCAAACAAGAAAAAGATACAGATACTACGCTGGTCATTGGTACAGTTAAAGGTGATGTACATGATGTGGGTAAAAACCTTGTAGATATCATACTTTCAAATAACGGTTTTAAAGTAGTCAATGTAGGAATAAAAACAGACCTGCAAGAGTATCTTGATGTGGTTGAACGTCAGTCTATCCAAGCCATCGGTATGTCAGGACTTTTGGTAAAGTCTACCGCTGTAATGAAAGATAACCTGGAAGCCATGGCTGAGATGGATATGGAGATACCTGTCCTCTTAGGTGGAGCAGCACTCACACGAAGTTTTGTTGATGATTTCTGTCGTCCTATCTACAGAGGCCCCATCTTTTACTGTAGAGATGCTTTTGATGGTGTCATTGCTATGTCTCGTATAGAAAAGTTCAATGAAGACAACTCTGTCGGACTTGATACACGTTTGGCTGGAGATATGGTAGAACGTGAAGAGAAGGTTAAAAAAGAGGTTGTTATCCCTCCTTTTTCAGAAATAAAGATGCCGGATCGTTCTGTAGAGATACCTACACCGCCATTCTGGGGACGAAGAGTACTTCAAAAAGAAGATCTTGATCTTGATATGATCTATGAGTGGATCAACACACGTTCTGTTTTTAAAATGCACTGGGGGTATAAGAGTAAAGGTATGGATAAAGAGGAGTATAAAAAACTTATAGATGAAACTGTATATCCTGCTTTTGAACGTTTGAAAAAAGAGTTCATAGACAAAGAGCTGTTTGAACCGACTATCATCTACGGTTATTATCCATGTAGGAGTGATGACCAGGAATTATTTTTATTCGATGAAAGTGAAGGATGGAATGTCGATGCCAATGCCAATCGTGAACCTTTAAACAAAGTTATCGGTAGAGCAGTGACGAAGTTCTCTTTCCCAAGACAAGGTAGAAAGCCATACAGAGCACTGAGTGACTTCTACAGACACGATAGACACGATGTCATAGCTCTTACCTGTGTATCTGCAGGACCAAAGTTCGCAGCCTATGAAAAAGAACTTTATGATGCAGGTAAATACCTTGAGTATAACATGGTTCATGGTCTCTCTGTTGAGTTAGCTGAAGCATTAGCAGAGGTAGCCCATAAGCAAATACGTCTCGACTTGAATATTGCCAGTGAGGATGAAGGTCATACTTTACGTGATGTACGGATGAACCGTTATCAGGGGG
>JAYEOF010000018.1:0-2686 GCA_034722695.1 Campylobacterota bacterium | reverse complement strand
TTAATCATCGGAGCACCAGGCTCAGGAAAAACAACAGATGCAAGCATCATCGCTGAAAAAAATGACAATATCGTACACTACTCTACAGGTGATATGCTAAGAGAAGAAGTTGGAAGCGGATCTGATCTTGGAAAAGAGATTGAAAGTTATATCTCTAAAGGTGCATTGGTTCCACTAAATATCATTGTAAACACGATCGTATCTGCTATCAATAATGCTCCTGTTCCTAATGTACTCATCGATGGATATCCAAGAAGTACAGAGCAAATGACAGCATTTGATGCACTTGTTGCAAAAGAAGATAACATCGAACTTGCATCAGTGATTGAAGTGAGAGTAAGCGAGCAAGTAGCTAAAGATAGAATCCTCGGTCGTGCTGCTGAAGCTAAACCAGGTGAAGAGCGTTCAGATGACAGCGTTGAAGTATTCTTTGACAGAATGAAGATCTATACTGATCCATTGGCAGAGATCCAATCATTCTATACAGATAAAGAACTTTTAACGGTTATCGACGGTGCAAGAACACTTGAAGAAGTAGTTGAAGATATGGAAGCATTTGTAAAAAGTAAAATCTAATTCAATATCTCTTCATTCTCACGGTTCCCGTGGGAATACACACATCCATTAAATTTCAATCTCCTATCTTCAGCTAAATACTATTTCTAAAAAAACTATTATATCCCAATAATATACACTTTCAAATATTATGAAAACAATTTTATTTTATACAATATATTTTAAGTATATTATTATAGAATATAAATACAACTTATTTATAATTATATTTTAAATGAGTAAAACTATATTAAAAAGGAATAGAATGAGAGCAAGATCTGTTAAATTATTGGGGAGTGGTATTGTATTGTCACTTGTAACTTCTACACTACTGCATGCAACAAATGGGGATGCATTGATTGCTGTAGGTGCAAAAGCAAGAGCTATGGGTGGTGCAGGTATAGCTGTTAGTCATTGTGCAGAATCAACTTTACATAATCCGGCACTGATCACTTGTACTCAAAATACTTCAATTTCATTTGGAGGTACAATCTTTATGCCTGATATCTCTGCGCAAATGGGTGCTGCTGCATTACATGACAGTGATGCTGATATGAATGTTATTCCTGAAGTTTCCATTTCACATAGAATTAATGAGAATTGGTATGTGGGTATTGGTATGTGGGGAACTGCCGGGATGGGTACAGATTATCGTGATGCACGACAAACTCCTACGGATTCAGGCAATATGCATATGGTTAGCAACTTACAACTTATGCAATTTGGTGTATCTGTTGCATATAAGACCGGAGGTTTAGCTTTAGCAGTTACACCTATCCTTCAATATGGTGCATTAGATATAAATTTTATGAGTTTTGATGGAAGTAATATAGGTGACGGTGTTGCACAAGATCTTAATTTTGGGGTCAACCTGGGTGTAGTTTATGACTTCACAGATAATGGTATGGATGGTCTGACACTGGGTGCAGTCTATAAATCAAAGATAGATATGGACTACAGCAACCAACTCTCAAATGCTACTCAGCCTTTTGCAGATTTTGGCATCTTTCCTGGCACTATGGGTAATAACTTAGAGCAACCGGCAGAAGTTGGTGTCGGGTTAGGATATAAAATGGGTCAGCATACTTTTGCATTTGATTATAAACAAATTCAATGGTCTGATGCAAAAGGCTATAAAGATTTCGGATGGGAAGACCAGGATGTGTTTGCATTAGGATATTCGTATGCACAAGACAATTGGGTGTTGAGAGCAGGATATAACCATGCTTCGCACCCTATTTCAGAAGCACCTAGCGGTCCACAAGTTATTGCACCGGGGTCTTATGCACAAGCCGGAGGAAATGCACTTAACCTCTTTAATCTTTTAGGATTTCCGGCTACTGCAGAAGATCACTATACAATAGGTGGAAGTTATTCATTTACAGACTCTTGGGCTGTAGATTTTGCGTATGTTTATGCACCTGAAACAGAAACAACTATGAACACTATCGTTGGGCTTAACCCTGCTACAGGAGAGATGTATACAGGACCATCAACCGTATATCATACAGAAAACAGTGTATCGTTCCAATTGTCTTACAAATTTTAAAACTATTCCCACTTTTATGTGGGGATATACTAAGGAGTCACCATGCTTAAAATTATCCTTCTTCCCCTGCTCTTAACACTTAGCTTATTCTCAGGTTCCCTTTCCATTACAGGTACCGTCGTTTCAGACAATCAAAAGATGATCGGTGCACGTTTTATGGGGTATGTGAAACATATCTATTTTAATATAGGTGATAAAGTAAAACGTGAAGATACACTCTTTGAACTTGAATCTGCAGAATTTGATATCTTGAAAAATCAGGCAGACCTGGCTCTGGAACAGGCAGAGATCATGGTGGACATGTATAGAACCAGACTCGACAGTATTCGTCGTGAAAAAGCACTGATGCGTGTTAGAGGAAAAGACAATTCCGTAGATTGGCAAAATATGGATATCACTGCAGAAAATGTACAGGCTGGTCTTTCAGCAAGTCGTTCGATGGTAAAAAATGCTGCCGAAAAAGTCAAACAGATGGCAACCATTGCCAACTACCTTGAAGTCAAAGCACCCAATGACGGTATCATCGTACAAAAGCGTATTCGTTCAGGTGACCTTATAGTCCCGGGTATGTTGGCTATGGTA
>JAYEOF010000017.1:0-11694 GCA_034722695.1 Campylobacterota bacterium | reverse complement strand
AGATATTTGCAGGAGATGACTATAAAGCAGACCTTCGTACCCTTAAAGAGGAACTGGGTTTTATGGGCTATGCAGTACCAACACTCTATAAACAGTATGCAGAACTCTGTGAAGAGGATGGTGTGAAGTTTTTGGATTTTGGTTATGACAAAGATTTTAACAACTGTATCGATGGCTTTATTGTAGCGGATCTGGACTTGTTAAAAGAATCAAAGAGAAAAAGATATTTTGGGAAATCATCCCCCTTGTAATCAAAATGTTTCCAAGTTGTTCTATAGTTCGGACAATCTAAAATAAGGAAACAACATGACATTAAGAACAATTCTTACAACAGCAGTAGCTGCTTCAGTAGCACTTACAACGGTAAATGCAGCAGATCTTAAAGGTAGAGGAGCATCATTCCCAGGACCTGTATATAAAGCTTGGACTTCTGAGTATTTTGCAGCTACAGGTAATAAAGTGAACTATACACCAACAGGTTCTGGTGACGGTATCAAATCTATCAAAAAAAGAATGGTTGACTTTGCGGGTTCAGATAAACCGCTTAAAGCAGATAAACTTGCAAAAGCAAAACTTTATATGTTTCCATCAGTTGTAGGGTCTATCGTACTTTCATATAATATTGATGGTGTAAAAGACGGAGAGCTTAAGTTGAGTCGTGCAGCAGTAGATGCGATCTTTACAGGTAAAGCAACACACTGGGATGATGCACTTATTACTAAAGATAATGCAGGTCTTAAGCTTCCTCATGAGCCTATCACTACGTGTGTGAGAGCAGACAAGTCAGGAACAACATTTAACTTTACATACTTCCTAAATAAGATCAACCCGGACTTTAAAGTAAGTAAAAAACCAACTTGGAAAGCATCTAAAGTCGTTGCAGGTAAATCTAACTCAGGTGTATCAGCGAACATCCAACAAATTAAAAACTCTATCGGTTATATTGAGTACTCTTACAAGATCAAGTTAGATCTTCCGGCAGCTCAGGTAGAGAACAAAGAGGGTAAATTCATCAACCCTACTGTACCATCATTCCAGGATGCAGCAAAATATGCAACATGGACAGCGGATAATGATTTCTATGCAGTGATCGGTGACCCGGCAGGCGCAACATCGTATCCTATCGTAGCGGCAACATTTATCTTGCTTCCAACAGAAAAAACAGAGATGAACAAAAAAGTAACAGCGTTCATCGACTGGGCATATACAAACGGAGATAAAGCAGCAGCAGAACTTGGTTATGTACCTCTTCCTGCTGAGACTAAAGATGCTATTAGAGCATACTGGGAAGCTAAAAAGATCAAATAAATCTTTTGTAGAACTCGGAATCGGAAGGCTCTGCCTCCGCTGTTCGGGACTGAAGTCTCCGCTTCCGAGGAGGAGACTCCGACCTACGAAACAATAAGCTTGGTAATCAAAATGTTACCAACTTCTACTACAATCCTCTCCAATTAATTATAAGGCAATAAACTATGGGTGCTAATCTCTTTAGGAATCTATCCTTCTTTTCTGCAACACTCTCATTTTTTCTACTCATTGGAATTTTTGCTGTCCTCTTTACCTACGCACAGCAAGCCATGCATGAATTTGGTTTTGATTTTCTATTTATTGAAGAGTGGGAACCGGGTGAAGATGATGAAGGTGGTATTTTTGGTGGGTACATACCTATCATTGGTACCTTACTCTCTACGCTTATAGCAATGACCATTGCGACACCATTGGCAATGGGTATCGCTATCTTTTTGACAGAGATCGCACACGATAAAATAGTCAAACCATTTTCAATCGCTATTGAACTATTGGCAGCTATTCCAAGTATTATTTACGGGATGTGGGGACTCTTCTATTTTGCACCTATCGTACAGTCTACTGTGGGAGGAAATGGTGTAGGATTGCTCACTGCGGGTATCGTACTGGCGATCATGGTCATTCCTTTTATGGCAGCCATCACCCGTGATTCTATGAACACAACACCGGACGTCCTCAAAGAGTCCGCTTATGCTATGGGTGCGACAAAGTTTGAAGTCATTAAAGATGTCATTATGCCTTATTCAAAAGGCGGGATCATCGGTTCTATTATTTTATCTCTTGGGCGTGCCTTGGGAGAGACGATGGCTGTGGCTTTCCTGATCGGTTCGATCATGTCCATACCAAAAAGTATTACGGATCCGACAACATCCATACCGGTATTGCTTGCCAATAACTTTGCAGAGGCACAGGATCTTGAGATTTCCAGTATGTACTATCTTGCACTGATACTTTTTGTAGTGAGTTTTGCTGTTATTTCAGTGGCTAAATTCTACTTTCTTGGGAGGAAAAAATAATGAACAGACTCGTACTTAATAAAGTGGTATTGATCCTCTCTACTATTTCGGCACTCATTGGTATAGGGTTTCTCTTTTGGATCTTGATCACACTGACGTATAAAGGAGTGGCAAGTATTCAACTCTCGACATTTACGAACGACTTGGTAGAAGGCGGGATACGAAATCTTTTAGTGGGACAATTTACCATGGCGATCATGGCAACGGTTATCGCAGTGCCACTGGGAGTGCTTGCAGGTATTTATCTGCGTGAGTATGGAGAGGATAGCAAAATGACTTCTGTGATCAGAAATCTTTCTGATGTGATGACCTCTGCTCCTTCCATTGTCATCGGTGTTTTTGTCTTTGCTCTTCTGGTTGAACCTTTTGGTACTTATAATGGATGGGCCGGGATAGTTGCCTTGGCGATCATGATGGTCCCGATCATTATAGGAACCACAGACAACATGCTGGCTCTGGTTCCCAAAGAGTTGAGAGAAGCAGGTATCGCATTGGGTGGAAGCAAAAAACAGGTTATTATGCAAATTGTACTCAAGGCGGCTAAAGTAGGGGTGACTACAGGTATCTTACTCTCTTTTGCCCGCATCATTGGTGAGACTGCACCGTTGCTTTTCACCTCGGCGAACAACCAGTTCTTCTCCATGGATCTGACAGATCAGTTCCCGTCACTCACGGTAAGTATTTATAACTTAGCAACGTATCCGGATGAAGCCAGTAGGGAACTTGCATGGGCAGCATCATTTATATTGACAGCGATCGTTCTCTTCATCAATCTGGTAGGCCGATATGTTACAAGACACAAATAATAAGGGAAGAAACAGCATGAAAGAAAACAGTATGGAAACAGAAGATATAAAAGCAGTAATGGATGTAAAAGACCTTTTCTTTACTTATCCCGGAGCACCTGAGCCTACGCTCAAAAAGAACAATCTTACGATCTATAAAAACAAGATCACTGCATTGATCGGTCCAAGCGGATGTGGTAAATCGACACTGCTTAGAGCCATGAACCGTATACATGATCTCTATCCGGGATGTGAATATAAAGGGAAAATAGATCTGCTTAACCCTGAAACAGATAAAATGGAGAATCTTCTTGAGCTTAAGAGAGAGAATGAACTGATCGGATTGAGACAGCGTGTGGGGATGATCTTTCAAAAGCCGACCCCTTTTCCTATGAGTATTTATGATAATGTAGCCTATGGACTTAAACTTTCCGGTCTCAAGAACAAAAGTGAACTGGATGGTCGTGTAGAAAAAGCCCTCAAGGATGCAGCGATCTGGAAAGAAGCAAAGGACCGCTTAAAAGACTCTGCTTTAGGTCTGAGTGGAGGACAACAGCAACGTCTTTGTATTGCACGTTCTGTGGCTTTAAAACCGGAAGTCCTTCTTTTTGACGAACCGACATCGGCACTGGATCCTATTTCAACAGGGGCGATCGAAGAGTTGATCACAGAGCTGAAAAAAGATATCACAGTTGCAATTGTGACACATAATATGCAGCAGGCGAGCCGTTTGAGTGACTATACAACCTTTATGTATCTGGGTGATATCATAGAGTTTGATGAAACAGAGAAGATTTTCGTGAACCCTTCTGTGAAGTTGACAGAAGAGTATATTACAGGTAGATTTGGATAATAAAGGATAAAAATGTTAGATAAAAATGAAGAAAGATTGGCAGATGTAAGAGCAAGAACAGTAGAGATCCTGGAAGATCTTACCATCTCTCAAAAGTTGGCACTGCAGGCACTTGAAACTTGTGATTCTAAAAATTTTGAGAAGGTAAAAATACCACTGAAACAGCTCAGTAAAAAAGCAGATGAGATCGATAATCTTATCTTGACTGTTTGTGCACTCTACAGCCCTGAAGCAAGAGACCTTAGAGAGATGATCTCATTTTTGAAGATCACCGCTTATCTGCAGCGTATTGCAACCAATGAAAAAAACTATATGAAAAATATGGTAATCTGTAATCCTGAGTCAGATGAAGAGATCAAACGTGTGATCAAAGAGTCACTCTCTATCAATCGTTGTACTATTAAAGCTTTGGAGTATACGATAGAGATGATCAATGAGACAGAAGATATGGATAGAATCAAAGAGCTTGATGCTAAGATCGATGTTGAGTACTCTAAAACAGATGATATTTACTCTATGGTAGAAAAAGATGTACTTCAAATGATGCATAAAGATCATCAGCTCAGTGAAGAGTATATTAATTTATTGAAATATATCAGAAAGAATCTGAAGATCATAGACCGCTTGGAAGATATTGCATCCAGAGTGAAGTTCGCACGCATAGGCGGCACGCTCTAAAAATACCTTTTAGAGGTTCTCATTGTTGTGTGTGCTATAATGCATGCATGCAAAATGAGAATATAGAGATCGTCATCATTGAAGATGAAGAAGATATTTTAGAGTTGATCGAGTACCATTTGGGGAAAGAGGGGTACTCTGCTACAGGTTTTTTATCTACGGAAAACGTGGAGCAATTCCTTGAAGAAGAAAATCCTTCATTGATGATAGTTGACCGTAACCTTCCTGGGATGGAAGGAAGTGAGTTTGTTGCCTACCTGCGTGAGATCGGGTATGATATCCCTGTGATTTTTCTTACTGCCAAAGATAAAGAGTCTGAACTCGAAGAGGGCTATGAGCGTGGTGGTGATGACTACATGTCCAAACCTTTCAACTCAAAAGAGTTGACACTTAGAGTCAAAGCACTGCTTAGGCGTTCTGGTGTTTTAATGAGACAGGAACGTATCAAGTATAAGCTGCTGACCATAGATCTGGTAAAAAAAGATCTCTACATTTCTGAAACGCTCGTTTCACTCACAAATCTTGAATTTAATCTGCTGCATACTTTTATGAAACATATTGACAAGCCATTGACAAGAGATTTTCTTCGTGATGAAGCATGGGGATCTGATGGTGACAGTGTGAATGATAATGCCGTGAATGTTGCTATCAACCGTCTGAAAAATAAAATTGATCCTCAAAATGAACAGAATTATTTCCATCCAGTCTGGGGTGTCGGGTATAAATTTTCATAAAAATATGTATATCGCGTAGGGTGGATTTATCCACCATTGATCTGAATATGATATTGTAACGTATATTATAATTTCTTTTGACGGTGGATAAATCCACCCTACGCGAATTATGATTGGGTAAAATGAATAAAAATATGTCAATATGACATATTTTTAAAAGATTTTCTTTTAAAGAGGGTACACTTCTACTATGAATAAATTAGAAACCCTTGAACACTATTTTGGACACAGCTCTTTTCGCCCTCTGCAGGAGGAAGTAGTCGATGCTATCTTGGAAAAACAGGATGTATTGATGATACTTCCTACCGGTGGCGGTAAATCACTCTGCTACCAGCTTCCTACCTTACTTATGGAGGGGGTGACAGTGGTTGTCTCACCTCTGCTTGCACTCATGCATGATCAGGTTGTAGCCTTAAGAGAAAATGGTATCTCTGCTGCGATGCTCTCTTCTATGCAAGACAGGGAAGAGAGTCAGCAGATAGAAGAGCAGTTGAGAAGGGGTGAGATAAAACTTCTTTATGTGGCACCTGAACGCTTGACAAATGGGTATTTTTTAAATCTTCTGCATCAACTTCCTATCAACTTCTTTGTTATAGATGAAGCACACTGTGTGAGTGAGTGGGGACATGAGTTCAGGGAAAACTATAGGCGACTCTCTTTGCTTAAAGAGCAGTTTTCGACTACTCCGATAGCAGCATTTACGGCAACAGCAACCCATGCAGTGGAGAGTGATATTGCCAGTAATTTAGGTTTACAAGATCCAAAACGTGTAAGAGGTTCACTCTTTCGTGAGAATTTGACCATCAATTCAAAGCACCGCATTAAAGACGGACGGGCACAGTTGATGGAGTTTCTAAAACAACACAGAGATGAATCGGGTATCATCTATACACTTTCACGTAAATCCACAGAAGCAATAGCCCACTTTTTACAAGGCAAAGGCATAGAAGCCAAGGCGTATCATGCAGGTCTTCCGACAGAAGAGAAAAATAGAACCTATGCAGATTTTGTAGCTGACAAAGTACAGATAGTAGTAGCGACCATTGCTTTTGGGATGGGTATAGATAAGTCTAACATTCGTTTTGTGGTACATATGACACTTCCTAAAACCATAGAAAATTTTTATCAGGAAATAGGAAGGGCAGGGCGTGATGGAGTTGAATCTGAAACACTTTTACTTTTTTCAGCACAAGACATAGTACAGCAAAAGATGTTTATAGATGATCTGCCGGAAACGCCTTACAAGCAACATGCATTCAACAAACTAGATGCAATGGTGCGTTTCGCAAACTCAGAGAACTGTAGGCATCAAACAGTTGCAGCCTATTTTGATGACCGTATTGAAGCCTGTGTTGACAAGTGTGACAACTGTACGGCACCTGCAAGTGAAAAGATAGATATCACCACCGCAGCACGTATGCTTCTCTCGACCATTTTACGTACAGAGCAGAACTTTGGGCTGCATTATGTGATCGATGTACTCAAAGGGAGTAAAGAGCAGAGGGTTTTATCAAATGGGCATGATACACTTTCTGTCTATGGTATAGGAGATGAGTACTCGAAAAGTCAATGGCTTACCATCGGAGATAAACTGCTTGAGTTAGGTGCAGTGGAGATAGGGGAGTTTAAGGTTTACAAGTTGACAGCTTTTGGTGTGGAAGTCATCAAAGGAGCACATACCATTGAACTCAAAAAAGAGAGACTCACTGTACAGAAAGCTGAGGCGAAAAAGAAAGTAACCTATTTTGATGATTATGATGCAGATATATTTGATAAACTTCGTGATCTAAGAACACAAATTGCTACTGCTAACAATATTCCTCCGTATATTGTCTTTTCGGATAAGACACTTAAAGACCTGTCTGTGAAACTACCACAGAGTAAGCAAGAGATGCTGGATGTACATGGGATAGGAGAAGTGAAGTTTGAGAGGTATGGAGAGGAGTTTTTGGAGTTATTAAGTGAATGATCAATCTACAGTGGTCGAAATTTTCGACCACAAATTCTTTTAAATTAGAGGCAATTTTTCAAAAAAAACATTTAAAGCTTGACAAAAACGGATCTAAAACCTATAATATAGGTAATAAAAACTAATATATAGTAAATTATTACTATATTAAAGGTAGAAGATGCTGGAAGAGTTATTTGGTTCTAAAAACCGTGAACGTGTACTTCAATACATACTTGCAAATAAGCAAGGTTATGCCAAAGAGATAGCAGACTTTTATGGAAGTAGTGTTGACCCCATACAGAAACAATTGGAACGTTTGGAGTTGGGAGGTATACTTGTTAGTCAAACTGTAGGTCGTACTCGTTTGTTTATGTTTAACCCTCGTTACGCCTTTAAAGATGAACTTATAGCGTTACTTGAAAAAGCAAAAGAGTACTATACTAAAGAGGAGAAAGAACGTTTAACAATGCAACGAAAACGTCCTAGAAGAACCGGAAAGCCATTATGAAAACCGTAGCGGATATGTCTATGGAAGAGTTGGCTGCATATGTTTGTGATACATTAGAAAAAGAAGGCATAGAAACGGTACTCTCTGGTGGTTGTTGTGTAGAACTTTATAGTCAAGGTAGATATACTTCAGATGATATAGACTTGATAGACCGTTTTAATGGCGGTCATCGTAAAATAAAAGAGATCATGTTAAAACTAGGCTTTAAAGAGTACAAGATGAAACGATATTTTGTACATGATGATACTTCACTGTTTATAGAGTTTCCTAGAGGACCTCTTGGCGTGGGTGATGCACCGGTAGAGGAGGTGGCAAAGCGTGAAACTCAAACAGGAACTCTAAAACTATTGACTCCTACAGATTGTATAAAAGATAGATTGTCAGCTTACTATCATTGGGATGATTTACAGTCACTAGAACAGGCTGTGTGGGTAGCAGATGAAAATAAGTATGACAAGGACTCTATAAAAAAGTGGTCAGAAGATGAGGGTATGTTGGACAAATATGAAGATTTTAGAGATAAGGCTGAGAAAAAATGAAGATCCCTTTATGCGGCATAGACGAAGCAGGACGAGGACCTTTGGCTGGTTCTCTAGTGATGGCTGGAGTGGTATTGAAAAGTCCTGTTGAAGGGTTGATGGACTCTAAGAAGTTGACGGAGAAAAAGCGTGAAGCGCTCTATCCGCTTGTGATTGAAAATTCTGAGTATCATATCGTCTCTTTTTCTGCACAAGAGGTGGATGAAATGGGTATCTCCAAGTGTTTACACCAAGGTTTACAGAGTATACAGAAACATTTGTCTGATGTAGAGTACCTTTTTGATGGTAACAGTACTTTTGGGGTGGATAATATTACCACCATGGTGAAAGCAGATGATAAAATAGCTGAAGTTTCTGCGGCAAGTATCTTGGCAAAAGTGACAAGAGATAGGGAAATAGTTGAACAGGCTAAGTTGTATCCTGAGTATGGGTTTGAAAAGCATAAAGGGTATGGAACCAAAGCCCATATCGAGGCTTTAGTGAAGTATGACAGGTGTCCTATTCATCGTAAGACCTTTAGGGTAAAGGGATTGGATGAACCTAAGCTATTTTGAGGTTTTAGATTTTCATCCAACACAGCTATGTTTTGCTACGACCATTTTGGTTCCGAACCTAATAAATGTGAAACTTTTCACATTTATTTACGGTTTTCACATCATTGGAGTACCATTGACTGTCAGTTGTCCTTTGATAAATTCAATCTCATAGGTTTTTTTACCCTCTTTTTCAACAGGTGGCATAAGCATCAATAGCATCATCGCTCTTGGCTCCTGTGCTATAAGTGCAAAGAGTTCAGTTGAGACAGAGAGTTTTGTTTTACTGCTTAACGCATTGAGTGCTGCCAAAGGATTTTGGGAGGCAGCATTGATATCAAAAGATTTGTCAATAGCCAATGATGAACTCAGTGTGAATCCATCCATACTTGTGCTGTTTTCTGTTATCTTTTTGACAGAAAAATTTGGAATATTCATCGTGATACCTTTAGCAATGATCTTCTGACTGAGTGCATTGATGGCTTTTTCATCATTTACATCTAACCCTTGCAGTGCTTCAAATGAAGTGATATCAAGGTTGTCAAGTTTAAAATCAAAAAGTATATCATTCATCTTGTATTTTTTTAGTGCTTCTCTCATTTTGATCTCATCAGCTTTTGAAACAATAGAACTCTTTAGCAGAGAGTTCTTTACAGAGCTTACAGCCTTGACATTCAGGTTGGTTATATCCAGAGAGAATTCCGGTTCCCCTTGGATATTGATCTTCTCAACAGTGTAAGCAGACTTGGAGTCATAAGGAGATGGACCGGTGAGCGTATAGTTAGACTTAAGGTTTGAAAGCTCCATGGTCAGCTCTTTATTTGCCTCTACAGAGAAAAGTTTAAGTGTTTGTCTAACAGTCTTTACCTTTTCATTTTCTATATCTCCTTCAAACTTGAAACCTTCACTTATAAATGTTATTTTTCCTTCATCTTCAAATGTTTCATTGATATCTTTTATATGTCCTTTGAAACCTGAAAGCAGTTTGTTAAAGTCAAGATGTACGAGGAGTGTTTTATCTGCCATCATCTTTTTTATACGTTCAAGTGCTGCTTTGTCCTCTTCCTCTATCTCCTGTAGTATGCTTGGAGGAAGGACAACAGGGTAGATATCTAAAGAGAGCGCAGAATAGCTGTCGTTGAGATATTTTGCATCTACACCTATCTGCAATCCTTTAAATACAAGAATATCTTCTTTAGCTACCTGAGCACCTTGAGAACTTAAGTAGTTAGTGATCTGAGCAGGTTCATCAAAACTAAGTACAAAATGCTCTTCTGTCTCTTTGATCTCTCGATTCTTTATCCCAAAACCATTTTCTTCCAACGTTGTCAACTCATCATTGACTTGTTTTTTCATCTCTTCGGTAATTTGAGTAGAACCTGCTGTAAAATAATAGAGCGCTGCAACGAGTATAAGTCCAATAACTCCAAATCCTAATTTTTTCATCATATTCCTTCAGTTAATTTTGGTAAATACTTTTTAAATGTTCCATCTTTTTACCCATATTGAGCAGTGTCATATCAGCCAGGGTCAGTGCCATCATCGCTTCACATACTACCGCACCACGAAGAGCCACACAAGGATCATGTCGTCCTTTTAAGTTGCATTTTACCTCTTCATCATGGGTGGTAATAGTATCCTGCTCTTGAAAGATAGACGGGGTAGGTTTAAAGTGTGTTTTTACGATGATGGTGTCACCGTTACTAATACCACCTAGCATACCGCCGGAATGGTTACTTTTGAAACCGTCCAGGTTGATCTCATCATTATTTTCACTTCCTTTGAGGTGTGTGCTTGCGACCCCGTCTCCGATCTCAACAGCTTTGGCTGCGTTTATCCCCATCATAGCTTCAGCTAAAATAGCATCAAGTTTGTAGTAAAGCGGTTCACCCAAACCTATAGGTACACCTGTAGCAGTGGTCAGTACTACTCCGCCTACTGAGTCATGGTTCTCTTTCGCATTTAAAATGGCAGCTTCCTGTGCTGTTTCCATGGCAGGATCCAGTGCGTGCATCTTTGAATTTTTTGCATGTTCAAAATCCTGTACTTTTCCTTTGATACCATCTACTTCACAAAGTCCACTCTGTATAGAAACACCTAACTCTCTTAGCATTAGTTTAGCTATGGCACCACCTGCAACTCTTGCAGCTGTTTCTCTGGCAGAACTTCGTCCACCACCACGGTAGTCTCTTAACCCATATTTGTGAAAGTAGGTAAAGTCAGCATGCCCGGGACGGAAGAGATCTTTTACATTATCATAATCTTTAGATTTTTGATTGGTGTTAAAAATGATCATGGCAATAGGAGTACCTGTGCTCAGACCTTCAAAAGTACCTGAAAGGATCTCAAATTTATCATCTTCCTTGCGTCCGGTTTCAAGTTTGCTCTTTCCCGGCTTTCTGCGGTCAAGCTCAGACTGGATGAACGCTTCATCTATATGAAGTCCTGCGGGTACACCATCAAGGATACACCCCAGTGCTTTACCGTGGGACTCTCCAAAAGTAGTAAGTGTCAGTTTTTTTCCAAAGGTATTCATGACTTTAATGCCTCCAATGCAATTTGAGCTGCTTTTTGCTGTGCTTCTTTTTTACTTTTTCCTTTTGCCGTGGCGATGGTTTTTTCATCCAGTACCACAGCGATCTCAAACTCTTTCTTATGATCCGGTCCGGAAGAACCCAGCATTTCATAAAGAGGGGTTACTCCATGTGTTGCTTGAGTCAGTTCCTGAAGGGCTGTTTTGTAATCTTTCGAAAGAGAGTCAAGGTCGATTTTAGGATGAGCCTCTTCCA
>JAYEOF010000016.1:0-11709 GCA_034722695.1 Campylobacterota bacterium | reverse complement strand
GAAAATATCATGTTTACGTTAGATGATGTAGACAAAAAACTCATAGAAGTTGAAAGTGCGAAGAAGGCTTTAATAGAGACTTTTAGAGAGTCTTATAAACAAGGCAGTAAAGGTGTAGCCTGTGATGGTATACTTGCATTTGCTAAACCCTGGGGATTTACGTTAGAAGAGATAGATTTCTCTCCTGTACACTTATGGCACGGAGAAAAAGATAAGGGTGTCCCTCTCATTATGGTGGAGTCCATGAAAAAAAAGCTTGTGGGTGCTACACTTAAAACATATCCCAATGAAGGGCATCTTTCCATTATCTTTAATCAAATGGATGATATTATTAAGGATTTTAAAGAGGATATAGTATTTTGATCACACACAAACAGTTTGATAACGGCTTTAAATACATAGAGATACAGAACAAGCAGGCAGAAGCAAAGATAGCTTTGCAGGGAGCACACCTGTTTCATTATAAAGTAAAAGAGAAACCTTCTTTATTGTGGTTAAGTGATTCGGCTTATTTTGAAGAAGGTAAAGCGATCAGAGGTGGCATTCCTGTCTGCTTTCCATGGTTTGGCAAAAACAAAGATGATCTGACTCTTCCTCAACATGGTTTTGCACGTACACAGCTTTGGACAGTTGTTTTAGAAGAAGAGACAGATGCAGGTGAGACACATATACAACTTCAACTCAAACCCAATGCCTATACTTTAACGCAGTGGGCATATCTCTTTGATGTGACTCTCGATATCACCATCGGTCATGAGCTAAGCATTGCTCTGAGTGTAACCAATACAGACACAAAGCCATTCGAGATCAGTACAGCATTACATACCTATTTTTCTGTCTCAGATATTGACAATGTTTCCATAAAAGGGTTGGGCAATAGGAGTTATTATGATGCTCTGAAAGGTGAAACTTTAATTCAAGATGGTGACATTATCATAGAAGATGAGGTAGATAGAGTCTATGTAAATCCTGCTGAAATGATCACTTTGCTTGATGGTGATACAAAAATAAACCTACAACAAGAAGGCTCAAATTCACTGGTTGTCTGGAATCCCTGGACAGAGAAGTCAAAACAAATGGCTGACATGACAAAAGATGGCTATAGAACTATGGTATGTTTAGAGACAAGTAATGCAAGGGAAGACTCAAGGGTATTGAAGCCAAATGAGTTACATGTATTGAGAGCTGTAGTATCACAAGTGAGATAAAGTTAGAAAATAAAATTATGGAAACATGATGAAAGAATAAATGATCACATATTTTTCTTAGTCTTAGAGGTTGCTACAGCAGTTAACGGGTCATCGGGCCAGTAGTGTTTTTTGTACTTCCCCCGTAACTCTTTTTTTACTTCATCATAAGTGTTTTCCCAAAAGCTTTCCAGATCTTGTGTGACTTGCATGGGGCGTGAGGCTGGTGAGAGTAGGTGTATCATGAGTTTTACTTTACCACCCAGTACGCTTGGAGTACTTTTAGTTCCGAACATCTCTTGCAGGCGTACTGCCAAGATGGGTTGTTTGGGGTCAGTGTAGTCTATGGCTATGTTTGAGCCGGAGGCTACTTTGAGTTTGGCAGGGACTTGTGTGTCTAGGAGTTGTGTTTGTTCAAAGCTCAGAAGTCCTAGTAGTATGTTGTGTGGATTTAATCCTTTACATGCTTTAATGGAGTTGATGTTAGTAAGATAGGGTGCTAACCATTCGTCCATATTTTCTTGAAGGTAGGCATCTGAAAAGTCCGGAAAGTCTAAGCCGTGGTGTTTGGCGAAGGTTACTCGTTGTTTTAGGGCCAAGGCTTCTTTGCTCCAGAGAAGTGCATCTAGTCCCAATTCTTCCAGTTCTTCTATGAGTACCTCGACAACCTTGTCAGTAGATGGACTTTTCATGGCTATGCTTTTGAGAGTTATGGCTCCTAGTTTGGTGACTTTACGGGCTTCTACACGTTCTTGCTCTTCGTTCCATGTTACATCTTCATGTACTTCTAGTTGTTCTTCTAAATACTCTTCTATCTGTGCGTGTGTGATGGCTATGGCTTTATAGATGTTGGCATTGGTATTTTTAGCATCAACATCTGCGATGACTAAGAATCCTGTGTTAAAAAGTTCATCTTGAGGGTGTAAGACAGCACCTTTGGCATTGGCTAGTAGGTAGGTAGAATTTTTGTCATTGCGGAGTTTTGCTATACGGTCGGGGTAAGCAAAGGCTAGAAGTACCCCTAAAAGCTCCAAGTTTAGGCTAGAGGATTGTACTTTTTCTATGCGTTTGGCATTTTTGAGTAGGTATTGGCACTGTTTGAGGTTGATGTACTGGGTGTTGATGTTGTTTTGTGTACGTACATCATGTAGCATACTCACTCGTTCACGTAAATCTGAAGAACCAAAGGCATTACGGTAGATATCTTTTTCGCTTATGAGAACTGCTAGAAGTGAAGCTTCATAGTTAAGGTTTAACTCTTTCGCTTTTACTATCATATGTGCAAGGCGTGGATGCATGGGGTACTTTGCCATGGTTTTGCCATGAGAGGTAATAGTACCATCTTTGTTTAATGCGCCTAAGTCTTGCAAGAGTGTTTTGGCATGGTGTAGGGCAGTGGCGGGTGGTAAGTCCATCCATGACATTTGGTTTATGTCGTCATTACCCCAAACAGCTAGTTCTAGTAGGAGTTGACTTAGGTCAGATGAGAGTATCTCCGGGGTGTCATGTTTTATGAGTATCTTAGACTTATGCCAAAGGTGGTACGCTTTACCTGCTGATGTCCGTCCTGCACGCCCAGCTCTTTGTGTAGCGGAATCTTGAGATATGAAAGTACTTTCTAGGCGGTTCATACCTGAAAAAGGGCTAAACACAGAGACATTGTGGAGCCCTGAGTCTATGACTATCTTTATGCCTTCTATGGTGAGTGAAGTTTGGGCGATGTTGGTAGAGAGTACTATTTTCCGTGTACCTCTTGGTGGTGCTTTGATGGCTCTGTCTTGCGCCTCTTTACTTAGGTTACCATAGAGTGTAGAGATGTAGACATCTTTTAAGTTGCTTTGATTTAGAAATTTCTCAACCTTTTTTATCTCACCTACTCCTGAGAGGAAGACAAGGATGTTCCCTTCTTCAGTGTTTAATAACTTGACTATGAGTTTGTGTATGTAAGTGGGGAGTTCTTTTTTTGTAGGTTGTATAGTACTTGTAGGTAAAAACAGAGACTCTACAGGGTATGCACGTCCTTGGGAAGTGATGATGGGTGCATTGTCAAGTACTTGAGAGATGCCGGTAGTGTTGAGTGTAGCAGACATTACAAGTATCTTCAAGTCTTCACGTAGTACAGACTGAGACTCCAGTGCTAAAGCCAGAGATAAGTCCGCATGAAGTGAACGCTCATGAAACTCATCGAAGATGATGAGTGCCACATCTTCTAGGCTTGGGTCATTTTGTAGTTTACGTGTGAGTATGCCCTCTGTGACTATGAGTATTTTGGTTTTGTTACTTTGCACAGAGTCCATTTTTACCTGATACCCTATACGTTCTCCTACCTTTTCACCCAAAAGTTCAGCCATACGAAAAGCGGAAGTTCTCACTGCCAAACGGCGAGGCTCCAGCATAATGATCTTTTTTCCCTCTAGCCATGGTTCATCTAAGAGTGCTAAAGGTAAAGCAGTTGTTTTACCTGCACCTGGTGGTGCTTGGAGTACGAGTCTTTGGTGGGCTAAAAGTTTCTCTTTGACTTCGGGTATGACTTGGGTTATGGGTAGGGTTTGCATGTTGTGATTATACTTTAACTTTTTAGTTATTCTAGTTATGATACTAAGATGAAACAGATCATACTCATACGCCATGCCAAAGTCGATATGGATAACAGTCAGAAAATAACCTCTGTATTATTGAAAAGCTGGGTAGATGCCTACGATGTTGCAGATATACATCTCGAAAGCCTACCACCGCAAGAATTAATAGACTTGGTTGAAAGTTCCAGTGTTGTTCTGACAAGTTCACTTAAACGTACTATAGACTCAGTGAAGGTATTGGGTATAGATATTTATGAGCAAAACAGTCTTTTTAATGAGGCTAAAATCCCAGATGTTGGTATCCCTCTTTTAAAACTTAAGCCTAAAAGATGGTTGACGATCTTACGGGTACTCTCACTTTTTGGATTAGGTAAAAAAGGTACTTCCCTAAAAGCTTCAAAAATTCAAGCTCAAAAGGCAGTCATAAGGCTAGAGGAACTCTCTGCAGAATATGATACTGTAGTGCTTATGGGACATGGTGGGATGAACTGGTTTATACGTAAAGTGTTAATGAAAAAAGGTTGGAGTTTACAAGCAAATGCATCCAATAAAAATTGGGGCATGACTATACTGGAAGAGATAAAAGGATAATAGAATGGAGATACAATTTACCCAAGAAGAAAAAGATGTTTTAGTCCATAAATTAAAACGTTATTTAGATCAAGAACTTGACTATGACATAGGGCAGTTTGATGCAGAATTTTTGCTAGAGTTCTTTAACAAAGAGATAGGGGTATACCACTACAACCGTGGGTTAAAGGATGCACAAGATGTTTTTAAAAGTAAGGTAGAGAGTGTGACAGATGCTATCTATGAACTTGAAATTCCTACTCAATTTTCTGGGAAGTAAGCTATAATACCCCCATGAAACAAAACACAGCACTAGACATACTGAAATCAGGCAAAAATGTATTTATCACCGGTTCGGCTGGGACGGGGAAGACGTACTTACTTAACCTCTATACTCAGTACTTAAAAGAACGCAGGGTGTACCCGACCATTGTTGCACCTACCGGTATAGCTGCATCACATTTGGGTGGGCAGACGATACATTCATTTTTTGCATTGGGTATACGTGACAGTATAGATGAGGGGTATGTTGATTTTCTCTTAGATAAAAAATACCTCAAAACACGCTTTTCCAAACTCAAACTTCTCATCATCGATGAAGTCTCTATGATCTCACCGGAGATCTTTTCTTCTATGGATCTGATACTGCGTGCTTTTAAAGGTACAGATGCTCCTTTTGGTGGGGTACAAGTTGTAATATCGGGAGATTTCTTTCAGTTACCGCCTGTCTCCAAAGTACCAAAAGAGAAACGTTTTGCATGGCAGTCTCCTGCATGGAAAGCACTTGACTTACATACCTGTTACCTGCAAGAGAAGTTTAGACAAGATGATGACAGACTCATACAAGTACTCGATGAGATACGCTCAGGTGAGATCTCAGCCTCATCGGAAGCACTACTGGCAAGCAGGCATGAAAAAGAACTCAGTATTGATACGCCTACCAAACTCTATACGCACAATGTAGATGTAGACCGTATAAACCTAAGTGAACTGGACAAACTTGACGGCGAATCTAAACTCTTTGTTTATGAGTCTAAAGGGAGCGCAAAGAACATAGAGAAGATCTTTAAATCTTCTTTGGTCTTAGAAGAGTTGGTGCTTAAAAAGGGTGCAGTTGTCATTTTCATAAAAAACAACCAAGAGTTAGGTTATGTAAACGGTACCACAGGAACGGTTCTGAGTTTCAGCCCCATAGACAACATGCCTATAGTACGAACCACAGAGGGGTTGAAAATCAAGTTGGAACCTGAAGACTGGTCACTTGAAAATGACAGTGGCAAGGTCACAGCAACCGTCTCACAGGTACCTTTGCGTTTGGCATGGGCCATTACCATACATAAGTCACAAGGTATGACACTGGACGCCGCAGAGATAGACCTCTCTAAAACCTTTGAGACAGGGCAGGGCTATGTGGCACTCTCACGTATTAAAAACATAGAGGGTTTACGTTTGATGGGATTAAACTCTATGGCACTGCGTGTAGACCCGCTCATTTTGCATGTAGATGAGCGTATTAAAATGGCATCGAAAAGAGCCAGTGATAGCATAGAAGCGTTGACAAAAGAGAGTTTAGAGAAGCTTTTTGAAAGTCATATCTCACAGCTTGGTGGTATAGTAAGTAAAGAGAAGATAGATGAAGAGATACAAAACATCAAAGAGGGTAAACCTTCACACTCTGCGTATGTTACCCCTACCTACATAAAGACAAAAAAGCTCATAGAGACATCAGATACTCTTGTGAAATTAGCCATCAATAGAGGGTTGGGAAAAAGCACTATCGTGCAGCATCTGGCACGTATAAAAGAAGAAAACCCTGATATAGATATTAATAAATATAAACCTAAAGATGATCTCTTTGTACGTGTAGATGATACGGTATTGAAGCTAAAAACCAAAAACATCAAAGAGAACTTTTCTGAAGAGGGTAAGCTTCGTCTAAAGCCAGTGTTTGAAGCTTTAAATGGTGAGGTGAGTTATGATGATATACGGGTTTGTATGTTATTTTTAGCATAAATAAAAAGGGTAAAATCGTTTAGAGAAATATAAACGAAAATGGAACGAAGCTAATTTTGCAGATACTACAGCCATTACGCGTTAATTACACAGATATAGATTAGAATACCATAACAATTTGATATACCTAGGGAGAGAAAATGCAGTTAATCTTTATCGTTATCTTAGGCGCCGTGCTTGGGTTTTTGTATGGGTATAACACGGATGGGTTCATCTTTAGTTCAAAAATATGCCTCTTTGCCGGGATAACCCTTATCATGCCATCACTTTTTAAATTTGAACTGGCACATGTGAAGTTGGTATGGGAACATAAAGCAGTTTTGCTTAAAGGTCTTTTTGTTAACTATCTGATACTGCCGTTATTTGCAATCAGTATCGGTTTTATAACGAATGATTTTGGTATTACTTCCGGACTGTTCTTGATATCGGTACTCTCTGGTGGAGGTATGGTAATGCACTGGATCAAGCGCTCTGGTGGAGATACATCTTTTGGCTTTTTATTACTCTTTATCAATCTTGTTTTTATCTCACTTTCACTACTGATGTTACATCTGTTTGCTACCTATAGTGCAGGGTATTTTGGAGTCACCTATGACGATAAGATAAGCATTAGCAGGTTTTCAGAAGCTGTGATCGAGCTTTTGATCGTCATTCCGTTTATTGCGAGTAGAGTAGTACGTTACATCACGCCGTTACTGACATTGATACAAAACTATCGTCGGTACATCAGCCATATTAGTATTTTCATCATATTGTTTTACCTCTTTGGTCTGCAAAGTTCTCAACTTCTTGTTGATGTTTATGACTTTGAACCAGAACTTTTTTATATTTCATTCATAGCCGTCTTGGTATTTTATATGCTGACATTTTTTGTATCCAAACTGGTATATAACCTTGACTCACCTCAGGAGAGAGCAGCCTTTTGGCACTCTGTGACACGGTACTTAACCCTTGCTATGGTCATTTCAACTTTTTCTGTTAGTACCTTTGGTGTCTCTATGTTACTGCCTATTATGTTTGCCTATGTCGTGCAGATACCTTTATCGGTAGTTATCAGTAAAAAATATATGCCAAATGAGACTAACCCTCCACAGGCTTCGTAATCAAATACCCACCCACAAGTACAGGTACTATCCCCAACAATTGACGAAATTCTGGTACTTCATCTAAATAAATATACGCAAAAAAGAGTGTCATCACTGGCAACAGCGCCAACATGGCTGAGAGTTTAGTGATAGACATGCGACTAAGGGCTTCTATCCACATAATTTTTGCTGCGACATAGATGCCTGTGGCTATGAGGAACATATAGGGTAGGGCTGATATGAAGTTTTCATAGCTTACTGCGGGTTCTAGAAAATAGGCTAAAAGTGCTACAAAAGGAAAACCTACTACCGTTCTAAAACCGAGTATGGTTTCTGCTGAACAGTACGCACGTGCGCGTTTTTGGTAGAGGTTGACTATAGGTGCAGCTGCAGCTGAGATGAGGATGAGCCAGTCACCTTTGTTGAACTCAAAATTTTCAGGA
The DNA here is from genome assembly GCA_034722695.1 of Campylobacterota bacterium. Classification (GTDB taxonomy): domain Bacteria; phylum Campylobacterota; class Campylobacteria; order Campylobacterales; family Sulfurovaceae; genus Sulfurovum. The sequence continues at coordinate 3,832 of JAYEOF010000016.1, read as the reverse complement.
AAGAGTATGATGAGTGCTCCAGTTCCCATGATGACAGCACCTATGAGGTGCATGGTTTGCATTTTTTCTTTACCAAAGAGATTGAAGTAGAGGTAAGAAAAGAGTACCTGTAAAAAGACGATGACTGCCATGTTCCCCGCTGTGGTGTAGCGCATACCTATGAAAATGAGTGTAAAAATAAAGGTGATCCAAAAGGTTGTAAGAAGTAGGTCTTTGTATGCCGCTTTGTTTTTAAGCTCTTTAAAACGGTCATGTTTGTACATGATAGCCATATAAAAAAAGAAAGCGATGGCGAGGCTGTACATATACGTATGCAAAGCTCCCACATAAGACATAGCAACGATGGAGAGTATGGGAAACCAGGACTCAAGTATGGTGAGTCCTAACATAAGTAACTCACCTTCGCGTTCTCTGGTCATGCATTTATCCTTTACAGGTTGGGGATGTCTGCCCAGTCTCCAGGTACCAGCGTTTCAAAAATGCTTCCCGTTCAAATATCTTTGCACCCAGCATAAGCTTGTAGGGCATATAACACTGTCCCAGATTCCAAAAAGAAAATCCATTGACTTGGAGATGTTGAGCAAGTAGTACGAGTTGGGCTGTACCGTAGTTACGGTATGCTTTTTCCCGCTTGCTGAAACCGCTGAGACTGGTGTAGGTTTTCCCTATCATATAGCCTATCTCTCCTGCAACAACTTCACCTTCATCCCGTATAAGTGCTGAGATGACTTTAAAGTTTTCATCTACATCTTGAGAATTTTTGAGTGTATTTAAGTACTTGGGTGTTAGCCAGTTATTTCGGTGCACAGAGTCGATACCCTGAGCTACTTCATCGAGATCTTGGCTTATTTCGAGTTGCAGGGGTCTGTTTTGGAGTAGTTTTTTTACCTTTGTACTGATATGAAGGTCATTAAAGTCAAGCAGAGCGTAGTTGAACTGTATCTCGGGAAGTAACAACTCCTCCTCTTCATAGTAGTCCGTCACAGCGATAAACCCTGCCTTTGCCTTGGCTATATAATACGCTGCAGAAAAGTCATCACTCCAGTAGTAGTTTTTAAACATATCAGGATAAATGTACTCATGAAGTGTGGTCTTGTCTGTCAAGTCATCATAAGAGAGGTAATGGATACCGAGTTGTGTGTTGTCCATGTGTTATTTGTTTTGATCTTGATCCATCTCAACATCAATATCTCTCTTCGTTGTGAGACCCTGTTCTTTGTACCACTGTGTTGTTTCCAGTTTTGGAAATATTTCTGTCATGATCTCAAGAGGGGTATTATCCCAATTCTTTGAATTGTCCGTCATAGACCAGTTGCACTCTTTAAGAACATAGGAAAATATTTGGTTCATGAGATTGTATGATTTTTTTGTAGCTATTTTATCGTCACTTTTTTCATTGCTTAGAATGGTTTTGACCAACTGTTTTCGTAAGTCTCTTGGGTATTGTGTTTTGAGTTGATCTATGATAGTTTCTTTATTCATGTATGCCCTTTATTTATGTTACCCTGGATTATGTGAAATTAGGGGTTTAAAATTGTATTGTACTTAAATTATCAGAGGTTTACTTAATTCTTTATAGAGTTGATCCTGCTTAAATTTGAAAACTAAAGCAAGCATTTGATAACATCTGTACAGTATTAGCCAAAGGATATGAATGAAATTAAAACTTAAAAATATAGCAGTCGCACTGTGTCTAAGTTTTGCTACACTGCATGCAACTGTAACTGATTATCAGGAAATCTATCAGGAAGAGCAAAAAGAGTTCAATCAGCAGATGCGAGCAGAGATCAAAAAGTCTGTCATATCTTCTTCAAAAAAAGTACAGGAGCTTTACGGAGCGATCGATTATCAACCTGTTTGGGTAGATAAAGACTACTTGACACAATATGCAGAGATGTTGGTACATGAACTTCAAGAAGATTTTGATAAAGGACTTTATAAAGAACTTGTTGCGACATATAAGCAACTTTTACCTGATGAGAAGAGGGTCTTCGCTTCTGACTCGCTGGAAGATAGAGTTAAAGTCGAGTTAGGAATCATGCAGCTTTATGTTGCGCATATCAATGCAATTTTAAAAGATAGAAAGAGTAAACATACAGCTCTTTCTTTGTTGCAGTTTGCACTGAAAGAGAAGAGTTTGATCAGTGCACTTGATGCTATTGCTCCAGAGAGAATCGCATGTCGTACAACGTTGATCGATGAAAATACGACCATTCTCAAAGAGAGTGAAAAGATGGATAAAGAAAGTCTGAAGATGCTCACCAGTGGAGATAAGCAAGAAAGATTGACTGCCATGTATGAATTGTTAAACTTTCAGCCGATCTGGATCACTCAAGCAGGATTTTCTTCTTATACCAAATCACTTTTTAAACAGATAGAAAGTGATATTACATTTGATAGAAACAGTGATGCTTATAAAAGTTATCAGACACTCAAAGATATTGAAGTACCTGAAGATAAGCAAGAGATCGTAGCCTATGAATTCAAAATTGCTGCACTTTATCAAGATTATATGTCTCATCTGCTTTATGGAAATATAGATTGGAAAGCATTTCAAGCTAAATTAAAAAAGAAGAGAAATGCAGACTGGGTAGTACATAAGGTACTTTCTTCTCCTGAATCCTTACTCCTAGAGGCGATAAGCCATCAGTCATTGGATTTTGCATGCCAGGAAGCGACACCTCGTTTCCCTCTTTATGAGAAGTTGGTCGTAGCACTGGAAAAATACGAAGGATTTGTAAATGCTGGTGGATGGGAAGTTCTACCTGAATTCAAAGACTTGAAACCAGGGGTTAGTGCCCCTGTTGTACCTGCATTAAGAGAGAGATTAACAAAAGAGGGTGATTATCTGCCTTGTGCTGAAATGAATGCTACGGAACGTTATGATGAATGCCTTGTAGAAGCAGTGAAGAAGTTCCAGTCGCGACATGGATTAGCAAGTGAAGGTTATGTTGGAAAAATGACACGCAAAGCTCTGATTGAAAGTGCAGAAGAAAAAGTTGCCAGAATTAAACTTAACATTGATCGTATGAAGTGGGTGAAGCGGAGTCATGACCGTTATCAGATCTGGGTGAATATACCAGGGTATACCATGTATGTATATGATGAAAACAGACTCATAGAAAATATGAAAGTGATCGTAGGAAGAAAAGGGCACAACACACCAGTTTTTTACAACAGGGTCCGTACGATCGTACTTAACCCATACTGGAGAATCCCCGCAAGTATCATAAGACATGAGATGATCCCTAAACTCAAGAAAAACAGAAACTATACCAACAGTAAAAAGATAGAAATTCATACAGGGTACTCAGAACACTCTCCAAGAGTTAATCCTCATAATGTGAATTGGCATAAGTATGGACGTAGATTACCTCCTTATAAATTTATGCAGTCTCCAGGTAAACATAACGCTTTAGGTAAGATAAAATATCTTTTCCCTAATAAATACTCTGTCTATATGCATGATACCAATCAACCCGATCTGTTCAGTAAAGATGTAAGGTCTTTAAGTCATGGGTGTGTAAGGTTACATAAACCAGTTGAGTTACTGGAGACATTCTCTATCATGGATCCTAAAATTGATTTTGAAAAAGCACAAAAGACATTAGAGCATAACAAGAAAACACCATTAAGACTGTCACACTCTATCCCTGTCGATATGATCTACCTTACGACATGGGTTGAGAATGATGGTACAGTAGCCTTTCGAGATGATATCTATGGGTATGATAAAATGCAGTTAGCTACATCTAATAAATAAAAGTAAATAAATGAAAATAAATGTAATCATCATCGATAAAAAGGGTAAAGATCAACTTTACGCCCCACT
>JAYEOF010000015.1:0-2725 GCA_034722695.1 Campylobacterota bacterium | reverse complement strand
ATGTCAGTAAACAGTATTAGAAATTTATTGGAATTGGCGGTACAATATGAGCCTGAAAAGATCGGGCTTATTCATGGATCTGAGACATTTACCTATGCAGAGTTACTGACCAAGGTAGATCAGATAGCACACTATTTGACAACGATTGGTTTGACAAAGGGCAGCAGGGTTGGTATTTACTCCAATAAAAGTTCCTCTCAGGTCATCGCTATTTTAGCTTTGCTTTCTACAGAATATGTCTTCGTACCTATTACAAGACTGCTCAAATCGGAGCAGGTGAAACACATCATAGATGATTGTGATATCTCTTGTATTATCACGGACAAAGCAAAGATAGAAAACATCAAAGCAATAGACTTTAAAGGGAAGATCATCTCTTATGAATCCAGTGATGAGAGTGATGTCTCTTTTGAAGAGATAGTTAAGTGTTACACTGCTGATATCATCTGTGATATCAAAGGGCATGACAACGCAGCGATCACTTACAGCTTCGGATCTACGGGTAACCCTAAAGGTGTTGTCATAGACCATCGTGCATTTATAGATGGTGCACGTATCGTTACTAACTATTTGGACATTAAAAGTTCTGATGTTATCTCAGGAATATTGTCTTTCAATCTTGACTACGGACTCAATCAGATCTTTACCTCTCTCTATAAAAAAGCAACACTTGTGATCCATAAATTTGTACTTCCGGCAGATTTTTTCTCTCATTTAATTAACGATAAGATCACGGTTCTTCCTCTAATGCCGATACACATTACGCAAATGTTCGATGAAGATCCGCATCGCATACCTCAGGCAGAACATTTCAAAAATTTGAGAACTGTTACCTCTTCGGGTGGAAATATAACACCGTTAATGGTGAAGAACATTACGACACATTTCCCGGATGCAAAATTTTACTCCATGCATGGTTTGACAGAAGCATTTCGATCAGCCTATCTTGACCCGTCACAGATACATATACGTCCAAACTCTATCGGTAAAGCTATTCCTGATGTACAACTCTATATTATTAACGAAGAGGGTGAAGCCTGTAAGCCTAGAGAAGTGGGTGAACTCATTCATCGTGGTGCATCTATCTATAAAGGATACTGGAATGCACCCGAAGAGACAGCACAAAGATTTAAAAGTATCTCTATTTTAGATAAAATAAGAAATCCGGAAGGACAATTGACAGATGAGATTGTCATTGCCTCTGGGGATTATGTTTATGCGGATGAAGAGGGGTACATTTACTTTGTATCACGTCAAGATGATATGATCAAAACACAAGGTTATCGTGTCAGTCCTCATGAGATAGAGTCTGTGGTCTATGACAATATAGAGACCATTACAGAGTGTGCAGTATTCTCGATCCCCAATCCGGATATTGAAGAAGAGATCGTTATGGTCTATGGCGGAAAGTCTGAACTTGGACGCAATGAAATACTTTTTGAACTCAAAAAGCATCTGCCGAACTATATGTTACCCGAGCAGATCGTATACAGGAAAAATATGCCGCTTAAATCACTGCATGAAAAGCAGATAGATAAAGAGGTACTTAGAAAAGAGTTTTTGAGTTAAGTTAAGAGACAATACGAATACTTGTGGAATCGGAAGGCTATGCCTCCGCTGTCATTAAGTTAAGGATATTTATCGGAAGCGGAGACTTCAGTCCCGAACAGCAGAGGCATAGCCTTCCGATTCCGAGTGTAAGATAGTCATTACAAAGTTAGGAGCTAAGCATGAGTAACAATGTAAATCATTTTTCATTGGCTGAAGAGATCTGGCATGCTGTAACACATGGTGTCGGTTTTTTACTTAGTATCGCTGCCTTGGTTCTTCTTGTCACTTTTGCCGCATTGGATCATGGGTCTGCATTGAGTATAACCGCTGCAAGTATTTACGGAACAACGCTCATCGTGATGTATGGCAGCTCAACACTCTATCACTCTATCACACATGAAAATGTGAAAATCCTCTTCCAAAAATTTGACCACTCTTCCATCTATTTTCTTATAGCAGGAACGTATACTCCTGTATTGCTGCTCACGATCGGCGATACCTGGGGATGGACACTTTTTGGTATAGAATGGGGCATTGCCATAGTAGGCATAGTTTTAAAATTCATCTACCCGGGTAGGTTTGAGGCACTTTCTCTCATAGCCTATGTATTAATGGGCTGGTTGATCGTCATAGTATTTGATACATTCAAAGTGAATATTGAACCTGTGGGATTTTGGCTGATAGTTGCCGGGGGTATTGCGTATACAAGCGGCATCGTATTTTATGTAAAAGATAAGATCTCCTATTTTCATACGATATGGCACATTTTTGTCATGGCAGGGTCGATCTTACAGTTTTTTGCCATACTGTTATATGTGCTATAAAGCTTAATTTACACCTTTATACTCTGCAAGGCTTCTTTACAAAGCCTTGTAATTTCCTGAAAATTCTTCTCTTTAATGGCCTGTTTAGGTACGATCCAGCTTCCTCCTGCACAGAGTACATTATCAAGGGAAAGAAAATCATTTAAATTTTTTAGATTGACGCCTCCTGTCGGACAAAAACACATGGATGCAAAAGGACCATTGAATGCTTTAAGTGCTTCAACCCCGCCGGCCAATATAGCCGGAAAAAGTTTACAGTGTTCAAAGCCATGGTTTTTAGCCAACATCACTTCTGAAGCTGTAGCTACACCGGGAATAAGTGCCACATCAAGCTCTTTTGAAGTCTGCAT
>JAYEOF010000014.1:17404-30608 GCA_034722695.1 Campylobacterota bacterium | reverse complement strand
GATGATCATAAAAAGGACGAAGGCAATGATCCACATATCTGGACTTCACCTGATAATGTCAAGATCATTGCAGAGCACATTTATAAAGCACTTGTAAAAGAAGACCCTGCCAATAAAAGCTATTACAAACAAAACTATGACAAGTTCACCTCTCTCATAAAAGAGACTGACAGTAAGATAAAAAGTATACTTTCAAACAAACCCAAAGGGACAAAGTTCATGGTTTTTCACCCATCATGGGGATACTTTGCACAAACATACGAACTTCAACAGCTGCCTGTCGAGATAGAAGGAAAAAGCCCGAAACCTAAAGAACTTATACACCTTATAAAAGAGGCAAAAGAGGAGAAGATCTCTGCTATCTTTACACAACCGGAGTTTTCTGACAGTATTGCAAATGTCATAGCAAATGAATTAAATATCAAGGTGATCAAAGTTTCTCCCCTCTCCCCTAACTGGTCAGATAATCTCTTAAACATTGCCAATGCCATTGCAGGAAAGTAATATGTCTGTCATTGATATAGAAAACCTCTCTTTCGCTTATGAAAAAGATATAATATTAGAAAATATAAATCTACGTGTGGAAGAGCTGGACTTCTTAGCTATTATCGGTCCCAATGGTGGAGGTAAATCTACCCTGCTTAAACTTATACTTGCTGTCAATAAAAGTAAAAAAGGTTCGATAAAGGTTTTTGGAAAAGAGCCTGAGAAAAACCTCTCACTCATCGGCTATGTGCCACAAAATACCAATGTCAATACAGACTTTCCCATCAAAGTCATTGAAGTTGTACTTATGGGACATGTGGGTGCCAAAAATCCACTCTTTGGGTATGGAAAAGATGAGATAGCCTGTGCTATGGGTGCCCTTTCACAAGTAGGTATGCAAGACTTTGCACAAAGTAAGATAGGTTCTCTCTCCGGAGGACAGCGTCAAAGAGTAATGATAGCCAGAGCCCTTTGTGCTCATCCTAAGATACTCATACTTGATGAACCTACCTCAAGCATAGATATTACAGGACAAAAAGAGATCTATGAGCTTTTAAAGTTACTCAATCAAAGCATTACTATAGTTGTAGTAAGTCATGATATCTCTGTGATCCTTGAGTATGCCAATAAAGCTGCACACATCAACAAAAGACTCTCTTATCATGATATCTCTGACAAGAAAAAAACATTCCACATCCACAATGAGGGAGAACACTTCTGTGAAGTAGAACTTTTACAAATGTTAGGTTCAGAGGGGTGCAACAGTTGTGACACTTCAAGTACATCGACAAGCTCTGTGAACGATAAGAAATGGAGGGAAGCTAAATGATAGAAGCTCTCCAATTTGAATTCATCCAACATGCACTCATAGCCGGTATTTTAGTCAGCTTTGCAGCAGGCATCATCGGTTCACTCATCGTGGTCAACCGTATGGTGTTTCTTGCCGGTGGTATAGCCCATGCTTCATACGGAGGTATCGGACTTGCTGTCTTCTTTGGTCTTCCTATCTTTTTAGGTGCATCTATATTTGCCATAGGTGCTGCCCTGCTCATAGCCACCCTTACACTACACAAGCGTCACCGCATTGACACTTTCATTGGACTCATTTGGGCAGTAGGTATGGCGATCGGAGTCATATTCATAGATCTGACACCGGGATATAATGTCGATATGATGTCTTACCTCTTTGGCTCTATCTTAGCTGTAAGCACTGAAGATCTTTACTTTATGGCTGCCCTACTGGCAATCATACTTTTTGTCATGACTTTTTGGTACAGAGACATCCTTGCAGTCTCTTATGACAGCGAATATGCTGCACTGAGAGGAGTTCATGTAAGGTTTTTCTATACCCTTATCCTCATACTTGCAGCTTTAACCGTAGTTGTTTCCATCAAAGTGGTAGGACTCATTCTAGTTATAGCCATGCTGACCATACCGGTATATATAGCCGAGAAACTTTCCCATAGTCTCTTTAGCATGATGTTCCTCTCGGGACTCATTGCCACACTCTTCACACTCGTTGGACTCTGGTTCTCGTATACTTATAACCTTACTTCAGGTGCATCTATCATTCTTATTTCTGCTGCATCATTAGGTCTATTTCTACTCTTATATAAAGGAAAATAAAATGAACAAACAAATAAATTGGAAATATATACTACTTCTTATAGTGAGCTTCTTGGTACTGGGCTATGTCGTATTTACACAACGTTACTCAGATGTGCAGATCAACAAATATGAAGATATAGACGTTGTCAAAGAAAATAAAGCCATACAGAATGGCTGGGTACCAGCTATCCTGCCAGACTCTGCTTATGAGATCACCGAGACCCACGATCTAGATAAAAATACACTTTTTGGCAGCTTTAAATATAAAGAGAACGATGAAGAAAAGTTTATAAAAAATTTAACTGTTGTAAATGATATGAATAATACTTTAGAGTGGGGAATTTTCTTTTTCAGAGTAGATAAAAAACTAAATCAGGTCAAGTTCCGGAACAAACCGGTCTATTAACTTAGTCAAGACGGGGGAATGGTCTATTTGCATCATATAGCTTTCCTCCAACTTTTACTTCTCTTGGATCTTCCACACACTGATATCTCTTGCCATCAAAATAAATTTTGATGAATCTTCCAGGAACAACCCGCCAACGGGCTTACTGCCTTTGATAATATCATACTGTTCTTCTTGATCAAGTTTCCACAAAAAAGCTCCATGACTTCCAATAGCAAGCATATATTTTCCATCCATACTCAACACAATATCTTCACACCCCATATATTCATCTGCAATATATGTTTTTTGTACTTTTTTATTTTTAGTATCCCAAAACTTGATTTTTAAATTCTTAGATCCTATGATCAATATATCAGCATCTTTTTTATCAAAGGTCAAGGCACCTATCTCTCCCATAGTTCTATCTTCAATATTATCTACATAGGACACTTCCCTTCCCGAACCAAAAATACTTTTTTCTATTTTCCAGCGTTCTATAACATTTTTATTGCCCCCAATGTAAAGCATCTTTCCATCTGGAGATTCTGCCAGAGCAGAAATACGTGTAGAGTTATATTTTTGTTTTAAAGGCATATAGTTTGGTTTTATTGTAGCGACTATCTCTTCACTCTCTATATCTAAAAGATTTATCTGTTTATCCACTACTACAAGGGTTTTATTGTCAGAGAGGAACATCCTCACACCACCGATATTTTTCTTGATAGTTTTGACTATTTTATTCTTTTGCATATCCCAAATATGAATGGTAGATCCATATCTACCTACAGCAAGATATTTTCCATCTGCTGAAAGTGCTGTGTTATAACTACTTTCCAACTTAGATGGTAATGTTTGAACTAGCGTTTCCAGATTTGCATTATACAGTTTAGCTTCATTACCGATGACAGAAAAATTCTCCTTACCTACAATATATGCGGCACTATTTGGATCATAATGATGTGTATCGATAGACTTAATTTTTTCTACACGTCCAAAAGCACTATCTAAAGTTTTTCTCGCATATTTATGTTCAACTACAGTTTCTTCACGTACGAAACTAATCGTATTATTATCTTCTTTATTGCAAAGTTTTTGTACATGTTTGTAGACATAATGATCAAGCTTTATTTTCTGATCATTAAGCATAATATAATCAAGTCCATCATAGGTTTTTTTATTAAAGTATATAGTACTGTTGAGTGAATGAGCTTGAATAAAATCAGTACATAGTTTTCCTTTTGGAACACCATAGTAGATTAAACTAATACCTCCATTTGGCATTCCTCTAATCAAAAATTTATCTCCTAGATATATTTTTATTTTTCCATCTTTATCTATTCTTTTTTTAGATACTAACCCCATTTTAATAGCTTTTTTATTATCCATATGAGGTGTTGGTTTATTTTCAAATATTACCGCATAATATTTGAGTATTTCATTATTTAACCAATACGCATCCCTTCTCTGTTTTTCAGTAAAACGCATTTTTTTCTTTACATTCACTGACTGCTTCATACCGGAGGAAGTTCTTTGAAGCTTTAAAGAAGTCTGATTACAGTCAAAGAAGTTTTTCATTTCAGGTGTTTCACCCTCTGCATCCATTTTCATCTTTATAGTTAGATGCCACCATCTTTGAGAGTTGAAAACATTGCTGTAAAAAGTCTCTTTAATACCTTCTATACGAAAATCTTTCACCCGTGCCATAATAAGTGCAAAATCCTTCTTCTCATCCTCAGCAACCAAACAGTTTTTTAATCGTAATAGTTTAAGTGATTCCATACTCGGTGTAGATGTAGATCTCTTTTGTAATTCCGATCTCATCAGACTCAAATATTCATTGGCATGTTTTTTCTTTACCGGATCATTTTCATACTGTTTCAAAAACAACGTAAGATTTTTTAACTTAGCTACTACTTTTAGCTCCTGTTTCTTAACACTTTTCTCTTTTTTAGGAATATATGTCGTCACTTTGGTATGTGTAATATTATGTTCACAATAATTCTCCAACTCTTTTGGAAGAAACTCTCTTTTAAGTGCCGGATAAAAATTGGTACTTGAACTCACTCTGTCTGCAAGTTTTCGTATAAAACTACCCTTGTATGGTATTTGAAGATAGTTTTGATGGTACTCCTGACACTTGGCAAGATAGATCAACTCCTGTTCTATATTACGTCGTTTTTTTGGTTTATCGTAGTTGCGCCTTCTCTCCTCCTGCAACAGGACATAGCGGAAAAGAAGATCTCCCTTCACACCTTTTAGATCTCTTTTATTAAGTTCATCATAAATCTCTTTTGAAATACTTTGTTTAGGATCACTTTTCAATACACGCAGATCATAGTCATTCAGAAAAGGGTTTTTTTTCAATACTTTGTATTGTGGTGGATCCAAAAGAAGTTTTGCACGCAATTTTTCATCATATCTACTCATTTTTGCAGAAGATTCCGAAGATCCATCTGTATGGATACTACCTTCCACACGTCGCAATTTCTTTAAAACTTTTTTCTCTTTACTTGTGGGTAGAAGTGTCTCTTCTAATATATGGCTAAATTGATAGTTTAATTCACAGCTGTTTTCAATATCACTAACCAGGTGCCATAACCTCCAATACTCTAAATCACTCTTCACCAAAGCATCTCTATCTTCTACATGCTCCATACGATATTTTAAAGCTAAAAGGTATGTATACATTACTGTTTTATCATCTTTACTGAAACAGTCAAAAGACTCTACCAACTGTACTGCTTCTTTTGGTAAATTATTGGATAGATAAAAAGAAAAAAGTGAAGTTGTAAAGAAAAATAGAAAAAAAAGTTGTTTCATTGAAGGAGCCTTGAAAAATTTATAATCCATTTTAGCAGACTTGTACTAAAAGGATAAGAGCTTCTAAACTTTTGCTATACTTTTTTGCTTAAAAAGGATTACTTATCCTTCTGTTCACTGCCTGTACTCCAAATATTGGTATGCGCGTAGGCGGTATTGTGATTTCAGATGATGGTATGGCTGCTTCTGAAGTCATTGCAGACAGCCAAAGCGGTATGCATGGAAGTGTTACTATGGGTTCAGATATGAAACGCTGATATCTATTCATCAAACTATTTTGATACATATCCCAATTTACGCTACACTATACATATGGAAACTTTTTTAAAAACTACTAGTGCGCTCAACGATGAGACCAGACTGAAACTATTGCGTTTTATAGATGAAAATGGAGCTGTGTGTGTCTGTGATATAGAAGCAGCTTTTGATATGATCCAATCCCGTATCTCACGCCATCTCAAGATACTCAAAGATGCAGGATTTTTAAAAGTAGAGAGAAAAGGACGCTGGGCATACTACTCTGTACGCTCACCCTTGGATGTATTTAGACAAAATATACTCAAAGAGATAAGCTATCTTGAGATGGATATCCCCGACTTTAAACAAGGGTGCAGTATTTAACCCCTCTTAGTAATCATACTTCCCTGCTTCTATATCTCTTTCTATATGGGCTATTTCTTCTTTAATGATACTTATGAGTATCTTAGCTGCTTTACGATCATCCGCTTCAGGTATATCCCAGTCTGTGATAGTCATATTGGCTTTAAAGAGAAGCTCAACCTGTTTTTGAATTTCTGATTTTCTGCTTGCTAACTCTTTTTCTATAATATCCATAAAGTACTCCTTCTATATCAAACCTAATTCAGCTAATATCGGTTTTATCTTCTCAGAGATAAGTTCCAGATCTTTAGCCCATGTATCCATTCCTCTATCATCTGCTATCCACTCTTCTATCTTTTTAAAACTGGCACTCTTTTCTTCTTCCGAGAGTGTATTCGATCTATCTATAGAGTCTTTTACCATTTCTAAATGTTTCATATTTGATTTGCTCATATTAGTTCCTTTTTAATGTAATACTTCTATTGTACCATGAATTCAATAACAAGAAATACAAATAAAACTTTTATACATCAAGATATCTTGATGTATTTATAAATCTATGCTACAATGCGTACATCAATAAACATTAGGGTTAAATTATGAACAAAAAAGTACTCATACTCTGCACAGGAAACAGCTGTCGGAGCATCATTGCTGAAGCACTTATCAATGCTGAACTGAAAGATATAGACGCTGAAAGTTCCGGAGTAAAAGCTTCCGGAAGGGTTAATCCTAATGCTAAAAAAGTATTGCAACAAGAAGGTATTTGGAGAGAGAGTTATCACTCTAAGACACTTGATACCGTCATAGACAATGATTATGATCTTGTAGTCACCGTCTGTGGACATGCACAAGAGACCTGTCCTATGTTTCCTAAACCTGTAAAGACCATACATGTAGGGTTTGAAGATCCGGATGGAAAAGCGTATTCAGCATTTGAAGAAACATTAAAATTAATTAGAAATGAATTAATACCCATAGTGGAAAAGGAACTAAAATGAATAAAAACGTATTTAAAACAAATGAAGGTGTTAAAATCTCTTTTACTGGATCTGTTGAGAAACAAAACATCATTAAAATGGTAGAAAATTGTAAAACCGGCTCTTGTGAATGTATGACAGATGAAACAAAAATGAAGATAAACGATATGGAAGTCTCAGGGAAAGATGGTGAAGTTAATCTTGATCTATCCGGTGATGTGACAAAAGAAGAGATAGAAGCAGCACTTGCAAGATCAAAAGTCATCAACTAATGTTCTTAGCCTCTACCCTATTTCTGATCACCCTGATCTTTGTTATCTGGCAGCCAAAAGGTTTACAGATAGGAACCACGGCAGTCATCGGGGCTATTATTGCACTCATCATCGGAGTGGTTAGTTTTCATGATGTAGTGACCGTTATAGACATTGTTTGGGATGCAACACTTGCTTTTATAGGTATCATTATCCTCTCAATGGTTCTTGATGAGATAGGTTTCTTTGAATGGGCAGCCATAAAGATGGCAAAAATGAGTGGTGGTAGCGGTAACAAAATGTTTGTTTACATCCTGCTTCTTGGTGCTCTGGTTGCGGCATTTTTTGCAAATGACGGTGCTGCACTCATACTCACACCCATTCTACTTGCCAAGATGAAATACCTCAAAATGAAACCTCTTGCTATCTTTGCCTTTCTGATGGCTGGAGGTTTTATAGGCGATAGTGCATCAAATCCTCTTGTGATTTCTAACCTTACCAACATCGTAACAGCAGGGTATTTTGACATAGGCTTTATGGAGTATGCTCAAAATATGTTCTTGCCGAACCTGTTAAGTATCATTGCTTCCATCGCTATATTATGGGTATATTTCCGTAAAGACATTCCTCTTACAGTAGATGTTTCCCAACTCCCTGAACCCTCTTCTGTCATTAAAAACCAGACTATGTTTAAAATAAGCTGGTTGTTCCTGGTACTTTTGATGCTTGGATATTTCATAGGAGATCATTATAACCTTCCTATCTCACTCTTTGCCCTGGGTGGTGCTTTGATCTTCTTAGCTATTGCAAACCACTATAAAGCAGTCAAACCGATCATGACCATCAAAGCAGCACCTTGGCAGGTTGTATGGTTCAGTATTGGACTGTATGTAGTGGTTTACGGTCTTAAAAATGCAGGCTTGACCGATGTCATCGCTTCCTGGATAGAGACACTCTCTCATCAGGGAGAGGCTGTTGCCATCATCGGAACAGGTTTCCTCTCTGGCATCATCTCTGCAGTGATGAACAATATGCCAACGATCATGATCATGGATATCGCCATCGATAAAGTCGGGTATGCAGGAAATGAAGCATTAGTTTACGCAAACATACTGGGTTCCAACCTTGGACCTAAAATGACCCCTATCGGCTCGCTGGCTACCCTGCTGTGGCTTCATGTACTTGCTCAAAAAGGTGTAAAGATCGGTTGGGGAGAATATATGAAAGTAGGATTGGTGATCACACCACCTGTTTTATTTGTAGCATTGCTGGGATTGGTTTAAAAGGTTCTACGTAGGGTCGGTTTACCGACCATTTTTGCTTATCTTGGTCGGTAAACCGACCCTACAAATCTACGCCAACAAATAAGCAAACTCCCTTACCCACTCACCCCAAGAACTGGATCCTTCAACATCTATCTCATTTTGCTGCATATCTTTGACCAGCATAATAGAGAATTCTCCGGGGAGTTGCAATGAGAATTTAAGTACATTATCTACAGCATCTTCACTTGGATTTTCCAAAAGTGCATTCACAAGACCTATAGCAAGTGCCATCATCACTTTTGAGTCTTCCTCTTCCAACTCTGTAAGTGAACCATCAAGTATGGTATTGAGATCAGGAAGATCCTTCATCACTTTCTTAAAACTCAAATACCCTATAGCAGCCTCACGCCCTACAGCTCCACTAATACTATCTAATATTAAGTCTGCAGCTATGCCTGATTTTATAATACTGTCAACATATTCCCAGGACCTTGGCGTAGCAAAAGATTTTTCATTTGAACTCGCATCAAAAGTGAAAAGCATGGACTTGTCATAAGCCAAATAAGCAATGATAGCACTCTCTATTTTCGAAGAGTATGCCCATGCTTTCCAGTCATCAAAATCTACTTCCATTTCAAAGTGTACAAAACGGTTTGCAAGTGGTGGCGGCATTTTATAAACCACACCTCTGTCATTTTCACGATTACCCGCAGCGATGATACTCCAACCCTCAGGAAGCTCATACTCCCCTACTTTTCGGTCAAGAATGAGCTGATAAGCTGAAGCCTGTACCGCCGGAGGAGCAGTATTGATCTCATCGAGGAATAAAATACCTTGAGAGTTAGGCTCTGAAGGTAAAAAGCTTGGTTTAGCCCATACACCTTCATTTGTATCAGCATTAAAAAATGGGATCCCTTTCAAGTCTGTAGGGTCAAGCAAAGACAAACGCAAATCCAAAAACTCCAACCCCTGCTCAGAAGCTATCTGCTTCACAATAGAAGACTTTCCAATACCAGGTGCTCCCCAGATAAATACCGGTAGTTTTTTAACTATCAGTTTATTAACCACTTTCGTTATATTCGATGCTTTCATATTATTTACTCCTTATATGCACGTAGGGTGGATTTATCCACCACCAAACTAAAATCATACTATTATATAAAGGTGGGTAAACCCACCCTACGCGTTTAACTTAACCAAGAAGCAAAACATTCATTAACGTATTGCATTACCATCATATTCTAACACTGTCTCATACTCTTTCACAAATATCTCATTCTCTGAAAGTTCATTTTGCAATCGCGTATCTACCTTTAAAATATCCAACAACTCCATAGGTAAAGATGAATTGGATGCCATACTCTTGTATATCTCAAACTCATCTCTTTCAAATAACAGACGTAAAATAGCTTCCGGTGTACTTTTATTGTGCGCTAAAGCAATGTGTATCGCTGATTCATCATACGTTTCATACAGCATCTCTAACATTTCTACAGATGCAGTAGGATTGATGGCCAAGTACTCAAAACTCGACACCATCCCTTTTTCATAGATAGCTTCAAGTTGTGCAACACTCAGTGTGCTATTCTCAGCCAAGTGTTCAATAAGTTCTGCGTTGTCTTTATTTATAAGCAGATCTATCACATCACTCTCCAGGCCTTCATTTGCCCCTATCGTTGCAAAAAGACTCGCATCGAGTGCTTGAACATCGATGAGTGCCAAACGCCCTGTATCGATAGGCTGAGACAAAAGTAAGAGTTGAATGACCTTAGCTTCTTTTTCAAGCAGTGCATTGAAAATCTCATTATCTATATTTTTATTGGTAGCGAGTGCTTCGTTGATCTTTTCACTATTTTTCTCCAAGAGACTTTGTAAAAGTGGAAGAGCAACAGATCTGTTGCATGCCAATGCCACATCTACCCTCTTATCTCTCAAACTCACAAGCTTTGAGATAAGCTCTTTGTCTAAATGATCATTTCTGGCTATTGTCTCACGAAGTGACACCTTCTCCTTGCCACGTATAAGAAACTCAAAGTTCTGAAAGCCTATGAGTGCCAAAAGCAGTTTAGGATTAGTCACTTCTGTAGCTAAACGTCGCAAGGTAAGGTAGCTGTAGAGTAGATCTGCTTCATTGGGTTTGATATCAATGTAACGACGCAGTGTATACATAATGACATCACGATCATTTCTATCATCCTCTTCTTCATCATGCCACTCATACATCGCAAGTAACTTTACAAAAAGATCTTCTTGGATATTCTCATTACCTAAAAGTCTAAAGATACGATCCTGATCGTTGGAAAGTTTGATACCCATCAGAAGTTCATCATCATTAATGCCGGCTGAGAGCAGTTTTTCAAACGCTTCCAGTCTAAAGGAAGGTACTTTAGCATCATACGCCATATTAGAGATATCTTCTTCCACTGGGTTTAAACTACTATGTTCAATGGTCGCTGCCACACCCTCTTCATAGTTTTTAGTCATAGTAATGTTATGTTTTTTAAGAAAACGGGCTATCTCATCTTTCATAAATAGACCTTCACGTCCAAGAAATAAGAAAGTCTTACCCTCTGAACTGCTTAACAATGTCTCCAATGAAGGTTTTTCCTGTGTCATATCTTTACTTTTTTCTTTAGTATAGCATGTTGAATTTTAAATAGGAGTTAAATAGTCCTATTTAACTGAAGCAAGGTGCCCATATGCTATAATTTTCTAAAAATAGACTTCTTGCATAACTCAAGAAGTCTAATAGGTAAACACTTGAAGCACCAACCTAGAACTATCTGCTATGATTGTTACCGTCCTACTACTTCATGCATGTGCCCATACATCAGTTCCATAGAAACCAATACAAGATTCATCATACTGATGCACCCAAAAGAGTTTAAAAAAACGAAGAATGGCACAGGCCACTTTACAAACCTCTCTTTAAAAAACTGTGAAATTCATATAGGGGTTGACTTTAGTCAGAATAAAATGATCAATGAGATAATAGACAACCCGTCAAACACTTGTTATGTCTTGTACCCATCTGCAACAAGTATTAATTTAAATGAATCTATGATCGGGAGTGAAAGAAAGAATACAGTTCTGTTTCTTATAGACTCTACCTGGCCATGTTCACGAAGTATCTTGTTACACAGTCCTAACATTCAGAGTCTGAAAAAAGTAAGCTTTACCCATACGAAGGTCTCTGGTTTCACTTTTAAACAGCAGCCCAAAGAGTACTGTTTAAGTACTATGGAGTCTACGCTTTGTGTACTGGAGCTACTGACCGAACATAAACTTGAAAATCTGGACAGAAAAAGCCTAGACAGCTTTTTACTTCCTTTTAACAAAATGGTCGAGTATCAACTCTCTTGTGAATAGATCCAAGAATTAATACTTCTCCAAAGGATTATACTTCGTAATTGCAGGAGCTGAAAAGTTCGGTACATCATCATAAGAGAATACGGCATAGTATTTCTCTTTATCAAATGAAGCAAAGTTGTCATAGGTATAATTGTCTTTACCACCATAGATCTTCACACCATCCATAAAGTGTTTTGGAGTGTGAAAGCTGTTTCTTACGACGTAATAGCCCTTAAGCGCTTCATCTTCTACTCTGTCCCAAGAGAGTTTTATCATCTTGTTCTCTTTGGAGATCTTAAAGTTTTCAACTGATGCTACCGGTGTACGGCGTTTTTCAATGTATTTAACCACTAACTCTGCATCTGAATTCCACTCGACGATCCTGTCTTTCATACCTAAAGAAGAGGTAGGTTTTATGACCAGTTTAAGTGTTTTCCCCTCTTGGTGCATCTCATCCAAAGCAATTTTTGAGAGTGTGTCAAACTTGAAGTATTGACACTCTTTTGTACTAAGGTCAGACTCTGCTACCTCATATCCGATATATTCTATCTTCTCACGGTTCTTAACATCTTCATATGTACCAATTTCATCTACTTCTACCAGTTCAACATAATAACGTACATCAGACTTTTTCTTAAAAGTATTATTATTTCTAATTCTCAATGCGCACTGTGTGATCATCGTATTTTTAGGGTTAGGAAGCTCTGAGAGGTCAAAATCGAGATAACCGTAAACACGGTGCCCCTCTTTGTCAAACCCACTCTTGAGTCCCTCTTCTACACTCTTTTTAGAAATCGTAGAGAGTGTAGAAGCAGAAAGTTTTATCTTCTCATTTTCTACCGTATATTTGATATCTAATATCGGTCTGTAGTGGATACCACCACCAAATTGACCATAACCAATATCAAACTGCATCATTTGAGAGTCTTCTCCGTCCGGAAGTGTTTTCGGACCATCTACACGGAATGTAGCAGACCCATTTTTGATCTCTTCCTGAAGGAGTTCACACTCTTGACGAGAGAATGTCCAGGAGTTCCAGATCCCCTGAGTCAATTGGCTTGATTTGATCGCTTTGCCGATGCCGCCTTTGGATTTTGCATTTTCTATCTCATCAAAATCTGTCACTTCTGCAAAACTGTTTGCTTCAAGTAAAGAGAGGTTCCACTGTCCAAATTTCTCTATCTTCGCACCTACGCGGTTCATAGGATAAAGATAAAATCTTGCAGATTTAATAATGGCATTTTCAGGGAGAGAATCAAAATCAAAACTCATCACTGCATCACAAATACCCTTGGATTTGTTAATACCTACAAAAAGAGAATTCAAACCAAAGTGTGATCTGTTCTGCTCTTGTGTATATTGTCCGACATAACCTGTTCCGCTTTTGTTTGCAAAAATAAGTTTGAAGAACTCATCATCTTCAAGCCAAGTACGTACTTTTACAATAGGAGCAAA
>JAYEOF010000014.1:12122-17304 GCA_034722695.1 Campylobacterota bacterium | reverse complement strand
CAAAGTGTGATCTGTTCTGCTCTTGTGTATATTGTCCGACATAACCTGTTCCGCTTTTGTTTGCAAAAATAAGTTTGAAGAACTCATCATCTTCAAGCCAAGTACGTACTTTTACAATAGGAGCAAACGGAGACTTGTATCCTGTGTTTTTATTGACCGCCCTAATGGTGTAATGGTAGTTCGTAGAGCTGGCAAGATCCGTATTTTCAAAATAGTTGTCTCCTGCGATACCTACTTTGGTACGATCATTACAGGCATCTTTATCTTTAGTACTTCTGTAAATTTCAAAAAAGATATCATCTCTTTTTTCATACTTCCATACCAGTTTTACAGAAGTAGCATCCCTACTTTCTATCGTAAACTCTTCAACCCTTCTAGGTGCTTGAGAAGAGTAGTTGATCACTTCACCAAATGCCATTTTAAGTGCAGGGATATTTTCATTGATACTACCGGACATACTCTTCATATAGTCAGGGATATTTTTTGTTCCCACTTCTGCAACAACAGCTATGATACCTTTACTATAGTAATACTCTCTACCTGACCCGCTTATAAGGTGTGCAGGCGGCTTTCCTCTATGGATACCATACTTTCGACCTGTTACCTTGGCAAACTCATCATTCATATTGGCACAAAGAACATTCATGTCTGTCCCGTCAATCTCTGCTTCATGCATAAACTTGTGTGCAGGGAAGAAAACATTACCCTGCGAGTGGTAATCAAAAGCAATGGTAATGTTCTCATGTGCATCCACAAAATCTTTCATTGCTCTTGTCTCTGCTTCTGAGAAAGGTTCTTCTCCACCATATACATTTGAAGAAGTGTCTTTCTGCTTCACAAATCCTATAGAGAAATTTCTGTTAAGATCCACACCAATGGTACCATCATGATTCTTACGTCTGTTCTTACGCCAAAATGAAAAGTGCTTACGTGAATACTCATACCCGTCCGGGTTAAGGCATGGCACCATATAGATCGTTGACTGGGTCAATGATTTTTCAAGTTCAGGGTCGACATCCTGGTTTTTAGCTACATAATCGATAAACTTCAGTGCCAACTCATGCCCGATCCACTCACGTGCATGTACTGATCCGGTATAAAGCAGCGCCGGTTTCTCATCAGCTGTTTCTACATTTTTAGATATCTTGGCAAGGACAATGTCACGCCCCTCAAAAGTAGTACCTATCTTAATGATCTCTATAAGATCAGGATGGGATTTTTCCATCATATAAAGAAAGTCTAAACTCTCTTGATACGACATATATTGTTTTTTCATATTATAGTTTTCTCTTTAAATTTATTTAATTTTGTTTTTGCTCTCGTTCCCATGCTGTGCGTGGGAATGCGCCCTGACCAAAGGGAGGAAGTGCCCTTGGGGTGCATATATCAATTCAATGAACTATACAACTATTCTAATTTGTTAAACTCAAATATTCATTCCCACGGAAACCGTAGGAACGAGAATTCTATTACTACTTCAATTTACTTTTGAACTCTTCCCACTCTTTCATAAGTTTTGTAAGGAATTTCTTCTTAAACCATGACACTTCTTCCACAATTTTATGTGGTGCAGTTTCTAAGGCATGTACAATTTCTGTTGTGTCAAATTTATCCATGATCTGTTCAGCTTTTTTCTTCCCGATACCCTCAACAGATGTTAAAAGTTTTTGTACCTTCTTTTCTGTTAAGATGATCGTTGGTTCATTACTCTCTTCACTCTCATCACTGTCATCAAGAGGTGCATGAGGATTACTTTCTGCATGTACTTTTCTCACAGATTTACCATAGTTGTCCTGGAAGTTCCATTTTTCACTTGGCCACTCTTCTTTTGTTCTGTCTTCAGTAAGAAGCATTGGGTAGAGTGAATCCATCTCATGAAGGTACATTTCACCCTCTTCCGTCTCTCTTACCTTTTTATCGAGGAAGTATGCTCCATCATAAGAAGGTGTATACTTTCCAAAAGTAATGTAACGAAGTGTTCTAAGTACAGAAGGATCCATTTTACCAAGCTCTTCCCAGTTGAAAAGAGGGATATTTGGCATTGGGAATCTACCATTTGAAAACTTGTGCATCAAGTACTGACCGATCCAGTCTCTAATGTATGGGAAGGCAGCAAATGCAGTTGCACACTCCAAGATACGGTACTTACCATCTTTACCTACTGCTACATCACAAGCCCAGTATTCAGCATTCGCATCTTTAGATACTTGTACTGCAAGGTCAAGAAGTTCTTTAGGCACATTCATATAGTCCATCTCTCCACCCTGAGATGTGTTCGTCAACCATTCACCTTCAGGTGCTCTTCTCCAAAACGCACATACAGGCTTATGTCCAATAAGCATTACACGTACATCTGCTTCCATAGGTACAAAGTCCTGGAAGTATGCAGGATGGTATTTTTTCTGAGCTAAAAGATTTCTGGCTTCCTGCTTAGAGTCTACTTTATGTACAAAGTACCCACCATAGTTTGAAGGACCATAAGACTTTTTAATGATCTTAGGGAATTTTGTTTTACCTATGAACTGGTCTGCTTTGTTTTTATCGTAGTAGATGTATGTTTTAGGGATAGGTATATCATACTTCCATGCAAAACGTGTGACGTTCTCTTTAGACTTGTTGGAGAACTGTGTATCCAATGAAGGGATGAACTGTACGTTTGGAAGTTCTCTTGCGATCTCTCTAAATGTTTCATATGCAGTTGCAGGGATATTACCGATAAGGATATCGATCTTCTTACGCTTTACTTCTTTTACAAAACGATCTTTGTCATTTTTCCAGTGGTACGTTACTGATTCTATCTTATCCGGCCAACCTCTGAAGTTTGATTTGTCAAAAAATCTCAATACGTAGTCGAGATAGAGCATTCCAATTTTTGGTAGTTTTTCGTTTTTCTGTTTTTTTGCCATTTTGCTTCCTATTTCCTTATTTTTTTGTTTTTCTATCGATCATATCTACGATCAAATCAATTTTCTTCTTGTTAAAGTCCAGACCCATTTTCTCTTGCTCCGGTGTTGCAAAAGCAGGAATACCATTTACTTCAAGTACTACATACTCTTCTCTCTCCAGATCATAAATGATATCTACCCCTGCGATATCTGCTCCACAGATCTTAGCTGCTTTTTTTGCTATATTTATCACATCATCTTCCGGTTCTCTAAGAAAAATAGATCCACCACTGGTGACATTAGTGCGCCAGTCTGTTTTACTTGCTTTACG
Source organism: Campylobacterota bacterium (assembly GCA_034722695.1). Lineage (GTDB taxonomy): Bacteria > Campylobacterota > Campylobacteria > Campylobacterales > Sulfurovaceae > Sulfurovum. Next base: position 14,088 of record JAYEOF010000014.1, on the reverse strand, counting down.
TCCATAACATGCGACAAACTCTCCATCTACGATATCTACGCGGAAGTCTGTATTGTCATATTTTATAAATTTCTCTACATAGAAGAAACGTAAGTCCATCTGGTTCAGGAATGGCAGAAGCATATCAAGTGTAGCCTGATTTTCTATCTTTGTAAGTCCTACACCACCCCAGCCATCTGTTGGTTTATAAACCATTTTAGACCATTTGTTCATGATCTTTCCAAGTTGCTTAGAGTTGTCTCTGTGGCAAAGTTGAAACTCCGGTGTTGCAATGCCGTGTTGCTGAAGCAAGAATGAAGTTTGAAACTTATCTTCAGTGAGTGCAAAAGAATCATAAGAGTTGATCATCGGTATGACACGATTGAGCGCTTGATAAAGGAACATTTGGTACTGTGTCTGTTCACCGGCATTGTAAGAGAAGAAAAGATCAAGTTCATCCACTTTTTGCTTTTTATAAACAATATGCCCATTCTTTGCTATGGCTTGATGGAGTTTAATATCGGTAACCGTCTCAATATCTCTCTCTTTAAGTTTTTTAACGATCTTATCCTGGATCTTATCACCACCACTGTTACTGTAAAGCCACATACCAATTTTTCTAGACATTATGTTTCCTTTTGTAATTAAAAGTTGTATTTTACCATATTTGACTAAAATATAGGTCAAAATTAAGATAATTATATTAATGATTGTTATAAAAATGTTATTATTTTCTAATCTAAAAAGGTAAACCATGTCAAACATCAATTTTTCGGAACTTCAAAGCATTATAGAGATCAACTCTTGGACCAAAAATAAAGAGGGTGTTGACAAAAATGGTGAAATATTTGCCTACTGGATGGAAGCTTTAGATTATAAGTTTACACGCTACCCGAGAGAGGAGATAGGAGACCATCTACACCTTACCTCTTCACAAAGAGAAGGAAAAAAACTACTTTTACTGGGACACTTAGATACTGTTTTTCCTCCTGATGCCTTTGAAAAATTCACAGAAGATAAAGAGTGGATCTATGGTCCGGGTGTCTGTGACATGAAAGGCGGAAACTACGTAGCTCTTCAGGCACTTAGAAATGCTTATGAGAAATATGGAGAGATACACAATATCGACTTCTTACTTGTCAGTGATGAAGAGACGGGAAGTGATGATAGTAAACACCTTTCAGCCAAACTTGCAAAAGACTACGACTACTGTATGGTCTTTGAAGCGGCAGGTGTACATGATGAAGTAGTCACAGGACGAAAAGGTGTCGGTACTTTCTTCATAGATATAGAAGGTATTGCAGCACACGCAGGAAATAACTACGACAAAGGAGCCGATGCCAACCTCGAAGCTGCCCACAAACTCACTCAGCTGGTGGCATTGACAGACTTAGAGAAAGAAACCACCGTCAATGTAGGTAAACTCACCGGTGGTATCGGTGCCAATACCATCTCTCCTCATGCTCACCTTACGTTTGAGTTACGATATACCAACACAGATGAAAGAGACAGAGTTCTAAAAGCCGTTGATGAGATCGTAGCACACTCACATGTAGATGGTACTGAGTCTACTCTCTCAGGAGGCATTCAAAGAGATGTGATGCAACCCTCCCCAGAACAACAGACTTTCATAGACCACATCAACACACTTTGCAACATCCAACTCCCAACCGAAAAGCGCGGCGGTGTCAGTGATGCCAATATTATCTCATCTCAGGGTGTAGCTACTTTAGATGGATGGGGTCCTTATGGTGACGGAGATCATACCGTACATGAGAGAGCTTCAAAGAAGAGTTTTGAAGAGCGTATTGATCTGGTGACTGAGATATTTGAACACTTTTTAGAGGGGAAAATTTAATAACTAGTTTTCTTCATCAATACTAAATAGACAGCAACAGATATCCCTGCAGAGCCCAAGATCATTAGCATCACCATCATTTGATAACGTACTGCTATCAAGGGATCAACACCCGAGAGTATCTGCCCT
>JAYEOF010000014.1:9077-12022 GCA_034722695.1 Campylobacterota bacterium | reverse complement strand
ACTAGTTTTCTTCATCAATACTAAATAGACAGCAACAGATATCCCTGCAGAGCCCAAGATCATTAGCATCACCATCATTTGATAACGTACTGCTATCAAGGGATCAACACCCGAGAGTATCTGCCCTGTCATCATTCCAGGTAAAGATACCAAACCTACGGCAAATAACGAATTGATGATCGGTATAAGTGCCGCTTTATAAGATGTTGCACGTGCTTCTAGGTAGCTGTACCCTCTTTCACTCTCATTCTCAAATCTCTCCGCCGATATACTTACGGCATTCATGGAATTGGCAAATATCATACCTGCAAGAGGAATAAGAAAGCGTGGTTCATACCATGGATTGAGATCCAATACTCCAAATACGACCATAATAAGAGTAAAAATACCTCCGGTAAATATAGACATAAAAGCATACAGATACAAGTTTTTAGTTTTCTTTTCCAAAGGACGTAGAGCGATCACAGAGGCAGCAACAAGCATAATAGAGAGTATTAATATTACTAAATATGATGAATCAGAACTAAATATATAAGTTAGGACATACCCTATGAGTATAAGCTGTATGAGCATTCTAAACAGTGCATAAAAAAGTGTGCCCCTGTCTTGTGTCCAACGTATATAGATCACTATCACCACTGCTACAGGTATCATGACCCAAAGAAGGTCTAAAAGTGAAATATGGTAGATAGATGTGTTCATGCCAAACTCCTTCCTACTCTTCTACATCTGCCAAAGTCAAAGCAAAAAGTACATTCACGCCATTTTCCATCAATACTTTCTGCGCTTCCTGAAGAGTAATACCTGTAGTGATAATATCATCTATAAGTATAACATCAATGTCTCGTTTACCCGTATAGACAAAACCTCTTGGATGTTCTAAACGATACTGCAGAGTTTTACCCGAATAATTTACTCTGTTTCCTGCCATCAATGCACTGTGTTGCGGTATAGAACAGTTAGTCTTCATTGCACGCGTAAGAAGTGCCACATGTGCGTAGCCACTTTTAACATGTTCGTCTATCCCTACGATATACACATCCCTGTCATCAGACTCTACAAACTCTTCTATAAACGGTTTCATGACCATCTTTGCCAATGCCTTGTAAATACGATACCCTTCGGGCTTATGTTTTGTATGGAGAAGTGACTCCAATGTGGAGTATTTGAAGAAGCTAATGACATCAAGAGTGCCTACTTTTCGTGTACTTACCGTAGGAACAAAGAGTTGTTCTTCACAGGTTTTACAGATGATCTTAAAGCTTAGTTTTGAACAGGAAAAACAACGCATTAAACGATCTTATCAAGAGCTTCAACAGCTCCCATAGGTAGTTCTATCTCTGCTCCGAAACTCTCTCTGGGATTGATCCTTATGAGAGGAACATCAAATCTTTTGGCTATTTGATCCGAGGTATTTCGTACTGTTGGTACTGCCGTCCCTGCTCCCAATTCTATGATAGCCAGCTTCCCACCCTCTTCTTCTATCTTATCCATCCAGGTGACAAGTCTTTCTCTTTGTGCATTGGTACGTGCATACTCCCAACTGAAGTCTCCAAACATCAAAATGTTAGGTCTTGCCATAGCACCACAAAAAGGACAGGAGGGCAACGGCTCTTTTGCCTTAAACCCCTCTTCTATCTCTATGAGAGTATCATCCGAACTCCACAACATCCCTTCACAGTTATCGATGCATTGCAAGTTATGTATAGAGCCGTGACACTCCATCACCCTTTCATCTAAAAAGTTTGCTTTTTGAAACTGTCCATCAACATTTGATGTAAAAATAAAGGCTCCATATTTTTTAGTATTAGATAACTCTAAAAGCTTCTTAAATCCTTCATGAGGCTCTGTATCACGGTAAAGGTGAAGTCTATGTCCATAAAAAGCCCAAGCCAACTGAGGGTCAGACTCAAACCACTCAGGATTCGCCATCTCCTCAAACTGAAGCCCTAACTCTTTAGCTTTAGGGTACGCATTCCAAAACCCCTCTACTCCTCTAAAGTCAGGCAAACCAGAGTCCACTCCCATCCCTGCTCCCGCAGTGATGAAAATGGCATCTGCTTCTTGTAGTAGTTGTTTGGCTTTTTGTATATTTTGTGTGATATTCATAAAAAGATTATAGCATATCCAAAGGACTTACCACCATACTCTTCCTGGTTTCACCTCTCCTGATGTGGAACCTATATTTCAACACAACAAACTGTGCACGGGGTGATAAAGAGGAATAGGAAATGAGTTGTTATAGTTACCTCGCATTTCTTTTTTCTTTTTAACATTTTGTACCCCTATAGATTCTCTGCGATTATCTCCACTATAGCGATTTTTACGTTGAAACGTGGAAAATGAATTTATTAAGTTTATATTTGCAAACACAGTATTATTGTATACTTAGGAAGTTTTTTATTAGCAAAAGGATGAGAGTGAGAACGATATTTGCCATCATTGGGATTATTGCTGTTGCATATTATTTGTTTAGAGGGCTGACTTCCAAAAGGCAAGTCCCTGATCCGTTGATCAGTGATGCTGAAGTTGGGCGGAGTGCCACAGGTATCATGACGACACTTGATACCCTGTCAGGCAAAAGCCTCAATGCAACCAAAGCTGAATTGGATGAATATGGTATTGGATATGCATGGGAGCCCTGGGGCGAAATAGTCTGGCAAATGCCCGAAGTGCCGAATATCACATTTGTAAAAGACAAAACGAGTGTCATAGCTTACAGTATGGGTGACAGTCTTAGCGGACTGCATGCCAGAATATGGTCAATCGTTGACAGTGACAGAGTCATCAGTGATGCTTCCGGCAGCAAGATCGGTGTCAGACTGGAATCACCGGCTTCAAATTATGAAAGACTGGTCTATGCCAAGCTGATCGAAATGGGTGCGGAAGTAATGGGCAAAAAACCATAGGTGACGACTGCCCCTAAAACTAACATCAATACCCCT
>JAYEOF010000014.1:4195-8977 GCA_034722695.1 Campylobacterota bacterium | reverse complement strand
CTCTTTCTCCACTTCAAACTCTGAGACCTTTTTGAATTTTAATATGGAGTTTCTTACAGTAAAGATCTGAAATTATTCCAAACTAAGATTTATAAGAAGGTTACAGCATAGTTCTTAATGCATATTTAGAGTGAAAAGGTATTATAAACTATCTATAAATTTGATTGACTGAATATGCATTTTCTCTAATCTGATCACTGTGGTTTTCCCTTCAAGTTTAGGAAGTATGTTTGCTATCTCTTCATCTTCTATCAACCCTACAGAAAAATTATTTTTTTGCAATGCAGGCTTCATAAATAGGGACATAGCCAAAGAAGGTACAGAACTTACATCTGCCAAGTAGACAGCTTGTTTCTTTTCCAAATACCCTTTATTGGTCTGTAAAAAGGCTTTAACAGCTTTACCGTTCTTTTTACTGAATGAGATAATGATCTCTTTGGTTTGGGGAGTAATAGCCAATTTCTTATCAAATTGGTCACTAAAATTATTATAAGGAAATGTGTCTTTTACCTTTAAAACATCAGCAAATAATACACCACAGAGCAATAAAAACATAACTATAATTTTCATATCCATTCTCCAATACCATTAAACTAAGGAATTTTTATTGGAAACGGAGAGTTTACTCCCGAACAGCGGAGGCGAAGCCTTCCGATTCCAAAGTTTATAAAGTGATCAAAAAACATACTTCTAAAGTATATCTCTGATCACCATCGCGTAATGCAACACAAAAAGGTTCAAAAAGAAGATAAGCATCGATGAAGCACGGGAAACAAGGTGTTCCATACGTGTACGTTCTTTGGTATTCGTCTTAAGTGCAATGACAAAGTGTATGACCGTTACGATCAAAAGTATAAGAACTAACCAAAGTTTGACGCGTAAAGAGTCTATGACTTCTGAGTGATAGTCTGTAAACAGAAGCTCTATAAGACCATAGTCTGTGATCATGTAGGAACCAGTACCAAGCAAAAACATCAGTGCTACTACTTCAAAGTAACCAAATATCGGTCCTATATGAGGATAGACTGCTTTTTGTGCTTTTTTGTCCGTCATGGTCACACCAAGAGCAAACATAAAGATGGAACCACCTATCCATGCGATAGCCGCAAGAATATGTATGTGTATTGCCCAACCCATACCCATTAGCTATCCAACTTTAAAACAGCCATAAATGCTTCTTGTGGTACTTGAACAGAACCAATGGACTTCATACGTTTTTTACCCGCTTTTTGTTTCTCTAAAAGCTTTCTTTTACGTGTAATATCTCCACCGTAACATTTTGCGGTCACGTTTTTACCCATAGACTTCACATTTGAACGTGCAATAACATTATTTCCTACACTCGCCTGTATAGCTACTTCAAAAAGTTGTCTGGGGATGAGTTCCTTAAGCTGTCCAACAAAAGCAAGACCTTTGGTACGTGCTCTATCTTCAGGAACGATGATAGAGAGTGAATCTACCACATCACCTGCTACACGGATATCAAGTTTCACAAGGTTACCCTCTCTAAACCCTATAGGTTCATAGTCAAAACTTGCATACCCTTTGGTAATGGATTTCAACTTATCATAGAAATCCAATACAATCTCATTCATAGGGATATCATACTCCAAAAGTACACGTGTTTCATTCAGGTAATCCATCTTCACCTGAATACCACGACGGTCATTGAGTAGTTTAATAAGGTTTCCAACATACTCTTGAGGTGTCAAGATAGTTGCTTTTACATACGGTTCAAAAATCTTGTCTATTTTTTGTGGTTCCGGGAGTTCAGAAGGGTTTTGTATCTCTAACTCTTCACCATTTGTTTGTGTTACTTTGTACACAACCGTAGGTGCAGTAGCGATGAGCTCAAGGTTAAACTCTCGCTCTAAGCGCTCTTTCACTACTTCCATGTGCAGCATACCCAGGAAACCGGTTCTAAAACCAGACCCTAACGCCATAGAACTCTCCGGCTCAAAGCTTAGTGAAGCATCATTGAGTTTAAGTTTATTGAGTGCATCACGCAACTCTTCAAATTTATCTGTCTCTATAGGATAAATACCTGCAAATACAAATGGTTTTGCCGGTTCAAATCCGTGTATAGGTTCTGCCGTAGGATTTTTAGCATCAGTAATGGTATCTCCGACTTTAAGCGAATCCACCGTTTTAAGTCCCATCACTACGATACCTATCTCCCCTGTACGTATCTCATCTGTTTTGATAGGAGCTACAGGGTTGGGATACATAAGATTAAGCACTTGGTGATCATCTTTTGTACCCATTACTTTTGCCATCTGTCCCTTAGATATCTTACCGTCAAATACACGGACAAGTGCCAGTGCCCCAAGATAGTTATCAAACCAGGAGTCATAGATGAGTGCTTTAAGTGGTGCATCTGCATCACCTACGGGTGCGGGGATACGCTCTACGATGCTGTCTACAAGCTCTGCTACACCCACACCTGTTTTTGCTGAAACAAGATTATGCTCAGTAGCATCTATCCCTATGGCTTCTTCAAGTTCTGAGAGTACTCTGTCCGGATCAGAAGCAGGAAGGTCTATCTTGTTTACTACAGGAAGAAGTTCCAAGTCATTTTCAATGGCTATATAAACATTGGCAATAGTCTGTGCTTCAACACCTTGCGCTGCATCAACAATGAGAAGAGCACCATCTGAAGAAGCCAGTGAACGGCTTACTTCATAAGAAAAATCCACGTGCCCCGGAGTGTCTATAAGGTTAAGGATATAAGGTTCTCCATCTTTAACATAATCCAAACGTACGGACTGCGCTTTAATGGTGATACCACGCTCTTTTTCTATATCCATTGTATCCATTACCTGTGAAGACATCTGTCTATCTGAGACCGCCCCACACTCTTGTATGATACGGTCAGCCAGTGTAGATTTCCCATGATCGATATGTGCGATGATAGAAAAGTTACGTATATTTTTTTGTGGTACTGCTTTTGCCAATGTTGTTTCCTTATATAACTATGCACTCGTTCCCATCGTCCTCGATGGGAATGCATATTCAAAAATTAATAAACCAAACACACCTTATATCTTATTCAAATATTAATATGCATTCCCACGCAGAGCATGGGAACGAGGTTTTTTGTATTTTACGTATTTGTCTCAAAAAGTGAATTCACACTCTCATTATTATGTACTCTTCTGATCACTTCACCAAGCATTGATGCTGTTGAAAGCATTTTGATCTTACTAGACTGCTTTGTCATAGGAATCGTATTCGCTACTACAAGTTCATCAAGTTCACCCTCTTCTATACGCTCATACGCCGGTCCAGAAAGTACAGGGTGTGTACAACATGCCATCACTGAAGTGGCTCCAAGTTTTTTAAGTGCAGATGCAGCTTTCACCATTGTTCCGGCAGTATCAACCATATCATCGATGAGAATCACATCTTTCCCCTCTACTTCACCAATGATATTCATCACTTCACTCTCATTGGCTTTTTCACGTCTTTTATCAACGATAACCATATCTAACCCAAGTTTGTTTGCAAAGTATCTTGCTCTTGCCACACCACCGATATCCGGAGAAGCGATAATAGGTTTTTTTAAGTTTTTTGCTTTGATATAATCCATAAACAAAATAGCCCCATAGAGATTATCTACAGGGATGTCAAAGAAACCTTGTATCTGTGAAGCATGAAGATCCACTGTTACCATACGCGTGATACCTGATGTTTCTATAAGGTTTGCGACAAGTTTCGCTGTGATAGGCACTCTGGGAGCCGCTTTTCTGTCTTGTCTTGCATATCCGTAATATGGCACTACTGCAGTGATAGAGTTTGCAGATGAACGTTTCAATGCATCTGTCATAATGAGCAGTTCCATCAAGTTGGAATTTGCCGGTGCAGAAGTAGGCTGGATGATAAAGACATCTTTCCCACGTACACTCTCTGAAATCTTCACATTGATCTCACCATCAGAAAAACGATTAATTTTTGCCTCAGAAAGAGGCATCTCAAGGTAAGTTGCTATCTCTTTGGCAAGTTCAGGGTTTGATGTTCCAGAAAAAATCATATATCCGCTCATAATATACCTTTATGTCTATGTATTACCACGCTTCATAAGTTAATTCACATGATAGTTATTTACGCGTATTCTACACAAAACTTGATATGAAGCCTCTGAATAGGCTTCATTCAGAGGCTTCAAGGTAATTTAAAGCTCATGAAGACTAAACTAATATGGAAATTATTTATATGGATTTAAATGATACGGAAAGCCTTTAAGAAAAAATCTTCAAACAGCGGTAAATTAAATAAGTTTTTAGATAAATATAATATTCCACGTGAATACCTTAGTATCAATAGAAAAAGCATTAGTAAAGGCGCTCTGGTTGGTCTTTTCTGGGGATTCGTCCCCATGCCTATGCAGATGGCTGCGGTGATGCTGACTACCCCATTTATCAGATTTAATGTACCTCTTGCCATCTCTACAGTCTGGCTTAGTAATCCTTTCACCATGCCGCCAATGTACTATTTGGAGTATCTTACAGGTAATTTCATCTTGGGACGTGAAGGAATTGAGGATATCGAACTTACAATGGAGTGGTTCAGTGAACATTTTGATGATATTCTCATCCCACTCTATACAGGTGCAGCATTCTACTCTATCGTCGTCTCATCTCTCGTTTACTTCTTGATCAATCGATTATGGATCGCTTCAGTGAAGAAAGAAAAGTTAGAAAAAGAAGAGAAAAGAAAACAACATAAAAATACACTATTCTCTTTTGAACCCTCTCATAACCACCCTATTCAAGAGGATGAGAA
>JAYEOF010000014.1:0-4095 GCA_034722695.1 Campylobacterota bacterium | reverse complement strand
GAGAAGAAGAGTGAAGAGAAGTAAATAGAATTTAGCAGATCACTCCACCACCAAGTAACCTGTCCCCCTCATAAAACGCAGCGATCTGTCCATGTGCCAGTCCAAAAACAGGTTCATCCAGAACGACTTTAGCTCTACCCTCTTTTATCTTTACACTGCAAGGTACAGCATGGGTACGATAACGTACTTTTACATGGCAAGTGAAATCTGTTAACTCTTCAAAAAGATTAAGCTGTTTCACTTCAAACTCATTCTCTTCAAGTTTTTCTTTCGTACCTACGACTATCTGATTTTCTTTAGGTTTAATAGCAAGGACAAAATGCGGATCATGGGCACCGTTGACAAAAAAACCCCTACGTTTACCGATAGTGTAGTGCATATACCCTTTATGTGTACCTACAACATTGCCTTCAGTGTCTAATGTTTCACCGGGGATATCTATATTCATATGTTTAGCCAATACTTCATCATAGCTGTTTTCCACAAAACAGATCTCTGTACTCTCTTTTTGTGTAGCAAAATCCTGAAGTACTCCGATATTTGCGGCATACGCTTTAACATCCTCTTTTACCCATGTAGCAAGTGGAAAGAGAAGTCTGGGTAGTACCTCTTTCTTTACTTCACAGAGAAAATAACTCTGATCTTTGGTCGGGTCATCTGCCATATAGAAATATTCTCCATCACACTGTACATAATGTCCTGTAGCCACTTTCTCTATGCCTAAACTGTCTGCAAAGTCTATCATCTTTCCAAACTTGATGGTACGGTTACACATTACACAAGGGTTAGGTGTCAACCCCTCTTTATAACTTTCAACAAAATACTCATAGACTTCTTCATTGAACGCTTCACTCAGATCATGGAAATGTACTTTGATGCCCAGGTAATCTCCTACTCTTTGTGCCTTGGAATAGTTCTCTTCATGGTATCCAGGTTTATGATGCAATTTCATATAAACACCCTCAACCTCATACCCCTCTTTTTGGAGTAAGATAGCCGTAACAGTTGAGTCAACTCCACCACTCATACCTACCAGTACTTTCTTCTTCATCTTCTCACCTCATCTATCTGTACAGCTATCTCTTCATCCACATTGACTAAAGAGCCTTTTGCTATATTTTTCCCATTTACATGAAGTAAAACTTCTTGTAAATTCAGCTGAGTTGTCTCTATTTGGTGCCCTACTTCCAGTGTTCTACTTTGAATCATTCCAAAAGAGATCTTTATTGTTTCATATTTTTTACTATTAGACTGTTCTATCGTACTTGGTTTAAGTTTTATTATTTTTATTTTACTACCATTTCCACTCTCATTCAACACAACACTTGCAGAGATGTTTTCTTCTTCAAGAAGTATCATTTCAAGACTATCAAGACCTAAGAGAAGTATGTCTCCTTTAGAGAGTTTTTGCAAGCTGTTTCTCTTCACTTGGATAGGAGGAAATGCCAGTTCATACTCAGGATAAAGTGTATGCTTTTGCATCATCTTTTCCAAGTGAAGCGCTTGTGTTTCACCCCTCATTTACATCCCCGATAAAATGTTCAAGAAGATACTCTTTACTAGCAAGTAAAAGATCATCCGGAACCTCTTGCCCTATAGAGAAATAACTCATAGGAAGGTTATAAAGTAACATAAAATTCAACAGAGTTCCAAAATGTTTGGTCTCATCAAATTTAGAGATGATCACAGAGTCAAGATTTAAAAAGGAAAAGTTCTTATATATATCTTCCATATCTTCATATTTAACCGTTGCCGAGATGACAAGGTTAACTTCTATGTTTCTCTGAGTATCAGAATTGACAAACTCCACTGTTCTGATGAATTTTTGTGTATCATAAGGAGACATGCCAGCCGTATCTATAAGGATAACATCATAATCTACCAACTGTTCCAACTGCTCTTTAAACTCTTCTGCGGATGAGACAGAGTGATGTACTATCTGCATAATATCTGCATAGTGTTCAAGCTGTTCTATAGCTCCCACTTTATAGCTGTCAAGATTAAGCAGTGCTACTTTATACGGTCTATCCAACAAATAGGCATAACGTGCTGCAAGCTTGGCGATAGTTGTGGTCTTGCCAACACCCGTAGGACCTACAAGCATCATCACTTTGGGTGTACTGAAGTCTTCTTCTTTTACTTTAAGTATTTCATCTATCTCTTCAAGTAGATAAGAGACTAAAAGCGATGTCTCTTCAACCACTTGTGTACCAATAAGCGATCTGAACATTTCATCAAGCCAACGCTCTGCGATACCTTTTTTCATAAAAAGTGTTTTGACCGTATCTATGATACTGTAAGACTCGACCTTGCCAGATTCGTCCAGTTCCAACAAACCGTCTTTCATCTGTGCTAGTTGTGCTTTAAGTTCACCTATCTCATCGAGTAATGTTTCATCTTCATCACTGCTACCGTTATCTATCGATAGATCACCAAAAGATTTTTCCATAAAGAGCTCTTTTGGTACAGCGATGACTACTTCACAACGTAGTACGCCATCATCATATTTCAATTGCTTAGCAGAGACAATAGATACCTCGTTACCATATTTTTGGACTGCTTGATCATAAGCACCTTTAGGGTCTGAAGCTACAAATGTTTCGTTAATCATATATACCCTTTCATCATTGACAATGGAATCAATACCGAGTCTCTTTGCATCCAAGCAGGATGAGGCAAAGTTAAGCTCTTTGTATCCATTTTTACATTTTCATAAAATATTATATCTATATCTAACGTTCTTGGCCCATCTTTAAAAAGACGCTTACGCCCAAAAACTTTCTCCACACCTAACATATATCGTAATAATGCCGGTGGTGGCAAGTGTGTCTCCACAAGTATTAATGAATTATAGAAATCACCTTGTTCCAAATACCCAAAAGGAGGATTTTTTAAGATAGGTGCTGTCTCTACCATGTGTACAAAAGATGAACGTTTCAAATAAAAAAACAGATGTTCAAAACGACGTACAACATCACCTATATTGCCACCGATACCAAGAAGTGCCTTATGTCCGCCTCTACTTTTTGTATTATAGGGAAAATGTGGTGTAAAAAGCAATGTCTGTTTTTCATCTAAGATTTTTCTTTTTACCATTTTAACCCTCGTAGGATGTTGTGGGGACACAACACCCTACAATACCACCACTTTCCCATCTATCATAGCTACCATATCTTCAATGCGTATACCAAACTCACCAGGTATGTAAATGCCCGGTTCTATAGTATAAACCATACCATCTTCGATGATCGTATCTGATCTGCTTGAAATATATGGCATCTCATGGATATCCAACCCTACACCATGCCCTGTAGAGTGTACATAATACTCTCCAAACCCTGCTTTAGTGATGATATCACGAGTGAGCGCATCTACCTTTTTAGCTTTCATGCCTGAACGTGCTTTGGCTATGGCATGGTCATGGGCTTTAAGTACAGTGTCATATGCTTTTTGTATCTTTTTACGTTTAAACGTTTGTTTGGTGTTAAATTTAAAGTCTTTACCTGCTTCTACAGTGCGTGTACGGTCCGAACAATAACGTTTGTATTTTAATCCCGCATCTACAAGTAAAAGGTCACCCTTTTTCAGTTTCTTCTTGGTAGGCATCGCATGAGGTTTGGCTGCATTTGCATTCACAGCGACAATAGGGTCAAAACTCAATTCATACTTTCCAAAACCACCCAGAACAGACTTTGCTGTATGGGTTAGATCATACTCATTCTTTCCAAAACCATTTGTACTGAACTCTTTAGCCAATGCTTTAAAAGCTTTGGCTCCAAGCTTTGCAGCTTTAGCCAATATCTTCAACTCTTCATCACTTTTAATGATACGTTTTTTATGCGAAAGATCCAACTCTGCTTTGAAAGTGACTTTACATTGTGAAGTCACTTTCTCAAACCCTGCTACTGACCACTCTTTAGGATCAAAAACAACTTTTTTGACTTTGGCTTTTTTAAGTAACTTTACAGCACGTCCATAAAGGTCACCATCTATCACGACCTTCGCACCTTTAACATTTTCTGTGGCATCAATGGTATAACGACTGTCTGTAATAAAAAAAGCTTCAGAACCTAAAGAGAGATAAAGTGCATTATC
>JAYEOF010000013.1:0-2761 GCA_034722695.1 Campylobacterota bacterium | reverse complement strand
CAATGGACTTAAATTTCTTTTTGAATATCTAAATGATATATGCATTCCCACGCACAGCATGGGAACGAGGATCAATGGTATTATTAATACGAAATCATACCCAAAATAAGTTATAATTCCAATCATGTGTGCCAAGATAAATCGGCACTTACTAGCAGGTGCGACACTTAAAGTGTTTAGTCCTGCCTAAGTAGTCTTACAGAAAAGAGCTTAGTATCGAGCCTTGTGCATATTAGGTAACGAAATATGTAAAGCGTAGGCAGAGAGTTGATAGACCGTTGGGAGAGATAATTCCCTTAAGCGATAGAGCTTCGATAAATATTTGAGATCGTGGGGTTGAGCTTGTATACTAAAGGCGAAGACAACACTGAAAAGATTTTAGTTCCTTTAAACTTGAAAATCACTTCAGCCCACCGGAGTCCAAGAGCATAGTATGTCAATACAGTAAGTGTGCGGAACTTGGGAGAACCTTAAGGAGTCGATATGTTTGAATCAGATTATCATCTCAAGAACAACACATTCAAGAGTGATATTATTCTCTTCAAGGTAGTCAGACTGTTTCATAGTAGTGAGGATACTTGGTAATGCAAGAGGAGCGAAGGGAACAGCAGCACTTTCATCTGAGTCAAGATAGCCATAATACTTGCAACAGTATTACAAGTGGCAATAAAGATATGGGTGTACAAGGTACACTTATACTGAATCGATGGCAAAGAATTAGTTCAAGAACACGCAGAGATACATCCTGCGTGTTTAATAATCTGCTACATCATATCAGTGTGGAAACTTTGAAAGAAGCATTCAGTGCAATGGATAAGAATAAAGCATTGGGTATAGACAAAGTCAGCAAAGAAACTTACGGTAAAAACCTTGAAGCAAACCTTGAAGATCTTTACACAAAGATTAGAAACGGTAGCTATAAACCTCAAATGAAAAGAGAGGTGTTGATACCAAAAGCCAATGGAAAAACAAGACCCATAGAGATAGCCTGCTTTGAGGATAAATTGGTAGATCATGTGGTAGCTAAAATATTGAGTGCAGTCTATGAACCTATGTTTATAAGAAACTCATTTGGATTTAGACCCTACAAATCTGCCCATAATGCCATAGAGGCTTGCTACTACTCACTCAAAGGTAACAAACGACCTTTCGTAGTGGAGATTGATTTTTCCAACTTCTTCAATACCATACCCCATAAAAAGCTTATGGGCATCGCTAAAAAGAAGATTGCTGATTATAGGTTTAACGGGCTTGTTAGAAGATTTTTAAAATCTTCTACTTTAAAGAGTGATGGCTCCATACATAAAAACACCTGTGGTACACCACAAGGTGGAGTCATGAGCCCTATACTGGCAAATATCTATCTAAATGAAGTAGTTGACCAATGGTTTCTAAAGAACTATGGCAGCTATAACAATATCATAGTAAGATATGCAGATGATGCCGTTTTCTTTTTCAAAAAGGAGAGCGATGCCAAAGAGTTTATGTTACAATTTGAAGTAAGAGTTGAAGCGTTCGGGTTATCTCTGAACAGAGATAAAACAAAAACGATCAACTTTAATAAGTCCAAAGAGAATAGTTTTGACTTTTTAGGATTTACACTCTATTGGGGAAAGCAGAACAAAAAGCGATCCCTGAAAGTGAAAACACAAAAAGAGAAACTTCATAAAAGCTTTAAAGCGTTCTATGATTGGATTAAAGCCAACAGAAACAGGATGAGGCTAAAAGAGATTTGGGGTATTGCCAAAAGCAAACTCCAAGGACACTATAATTATTTTGGTTTTTGGATGAACAGGCAGAAGCTGGTTCACTTTTACAGTGAAGCTATAAGAGCACTTTTTAAATGGCTCAATAGAAGAAGTCAAAAGAGATCTTACAGTTGGGATAGTTTTAGCAAAAGGCTAGAGTTTAATCCCTTGCCAACTCCACCAAGGGTTGAAAAATTAATGAAACTAGGAAAAACCTATGGACAGATTTAAACTAAACAGAGTTCTGAAGAGCCGTATGCGGGAAATCCGCACGTACGGATCTGTGAGGGTTCTACCATCAACTTTGGTTGAGGGGTAGTTCTACTCGATGTATTAAAAGAAGGCACGCTTTGAGCAAAAAAGATAAACTATTGAAAGCTATGAAAAACAATCCTAAAGATGTACGCTTTGAAGATTTGAAGAAATTACTTATTTCGTATGGCTATAAAGCTCACAATACTGGTGGAAGTCACTGGGTCTTTAGAAAAGATGGTTGTCATGATGAAGTGGTGCCTTATAAAAAGCCTGTAAAAGCATATTATGTTATACGGGCACTAAAGTCATTAGGAGTATGTGATGAAGAAAAATAAAGAATATTATTTAAGCCTAGAATACGGTATAGCTACAAGAGCACTTAGTGAAGAAGAAGGCGCTGGTATACTTGCATACTATACAGATATGCCATTCATAGCAGGTGATGGTGAAGATATAGCAGAAGCTATAAAAGATGTGAAATCTGCTTTTGCATCTTACTTGGATGTGTCTCTTGAAAAAGGTGACATCATCAAAGAGCCATCACACCTAGCAAAAACAAAACGTATCAATATTACTGTGCCTCTTTATGCCTTGGAACGTATAGACAAATATGCAAAAAGTCATAATATGAATAGAAGTACATTTTTGGTGGAGAGTGCCTTGAAGCATGTGGGTACGTGATATTTATGTTGTTTTAGGTGTGAGTGGATCAATGGAGTTATCATTATCTTCCCTAAACTCTAAAAGCCCTTCGGATA
>JAYEOF010000012.1:0-2768 GCA_034722695.1 Campylobacterota bacterium | reverse complement strand
CAATGAACACTATTTTGATGGAGCCTGGCATACACTTCAGGGCAAAGAGAGTTTTGATGTAAAAGAGGGAGAACTGCTTAGGATAAAAACACCCGGTGGAGGTGGATATAATATCTAGCTTTTCTTCTTTCTGGAGTAAAAAAGAGATTACTAAACAGCTCGATTCCAACATTTTCTCAACGATTTATCTATTATAATTTAAGAGGAAGTTATAAATGAATATCAGGTAGATAGAATTAATTTGTTGAAAATTTACCATTTAGTTTCAAAATATACTAAAATATAAACTATGAGTTTAGAAAAAGAGATAAAATTAAAAAAACTGCAGGAATTGTTACCAAAGGAATTTAATGCTTGACAGTTCAAATATTTACTACGAACAAGTACAACTACTTTTAGAAGCACTGCCATACATCAACAATGAAGAGTGTTTTGCACTCAAGGGTGGGACCAATGGCATTAAGTTAAGGATTGTTTTTTGGAAACGGAGACTTTAGTCCCGAACAGCGGAGGCAGAGCCTTCCGATTCCAAGTTCCATAATCTCTTAACTTAATGGTGTTGAAGGGTGGGACAGCTATCAATATGTTCACCAGAGCCATGCTATAATCATTTTATGACATTCTGTATATTGTTCAGAAAAATAGTTGGGAGACATAGGAAAAGCCTTATAATGATTTGCTATAATTGAGTGAAAAGTAAATCTTTTTTGATTTTATGTGTAAATTATGTGTAAAATTTAATAATTTAAAACCAGCAAACATACGTATTATAGGACGATGTAGAGTTTTATAATAAATGTTATGATAGGATTTAAAATTCTAAATAACTTTACAATTAAAATATAAAAGGGAAGTCATGACCATTAACCTTTTTCAAACTCCGGAATATAGAGCACTCATGGAAGAACATATAGAAAAAACTATTGGTTATCTATTTAATAAAAATCAAGAGTTTGCACTTGCCTGTGAAATAAAGCATATACATTTCAATCCTGAACTTCCATCGAGCATTAAAGAGGCTTTTAATGATACTGTTTTGTTTGTATTAAGTGGCTACACCTATGAAACTGCAAAACTTGATACAGGATATTTTTCTTTTGAAGCGGGATTTGGATCTGAGAATTTCGGCTCGACAGTGACAGTACCACTGCTTGGTATAAAACAACTGTTTGTTCGGGATAATCCCATTGTCTTGAATCTTGCGCAACCTATAGACAAAGAGCAGATTACTAAAAAGAGTTCTATGGAAGCCCTACTGGGTAATCCTGAGAATAAAAAGCTTCTTAAGAAAAAGAAGCCTTAATCCTTTTTAGCATTGTCCTGCTAATATATAATCTACCACATTATCTACATAAGCATTGTGTTTATTCTCTTTTGAGTAGACAATAAAGAACTTACGAATCATAGTATATCCTCTAAGTCTTGCTTCAAAAAGTTCACCTTTTGCAACTTCATCTGCGATGGCATATTTTGAGATAATAGAAACCACTGGTTTATCATTCTCTTTTTTAGCTCTTTTGATCGTTTGCAATACAGTTGTTGTATTACTCACTTCACTGATAACATCAAAACTTTTACATGATACACCAAGCTCTTCAAATACTTCTGAAACCACACGTCTTGTGTGAGATGCCTCTTCACGACAGATCCATCTGTAATCATAGAGCTCTTCAGTTTTAACTATTTTAGGAATAGGCACATTACTTACAAGAACAAGCTCATCTTCCAACCACTCTCTATAGATCAGGTCATTATCCATCACCGGTGATTCTATAAGTCCTACATCCAACTTTCTGTCTTTAAGTTTTTGTACAATGTTATCACTTAGATCAATACTTAAATTCACATCATTATTGATCGCTTCACCCATATCATTGAGGCACTCACCTGGTATAACATACGTTCCTATGGTATACGATGCACCTAGTCTGAATGTCATCTCTTTGTTGATGATCTTCAGTATATCTTTTTCTGAAGAGTTGATCTCTTTTTCAAGTCTGGTTGCTATTTTATAAAGCTCTTCACCTTCAGCTGTAAGTTTAATACCATTCTTTTTACGCTCAATGATCTTTACCCCAAGATATTTTTCAATAAATTTGATCTGTTGTGTCACTGCAGGCTGAGAAATACCCAGTTTTGCTGATGCTTTAGAAAAACTTCTTTCTCGTGATACAGTTAAGAAAGTCTCTAGTTTCACAAAATCTTTTAACATTATTTTTCCTTATTCCATTTTATATAAAAATTTAACTATTGATATTGTATCAAATTATACTTAATCATACATAAGTTGTTCTTATTAAAATAATATAATTCGTTTTTCTTATACATGATGTCAATAAAATAGAATTTAAACTTAAACATTTTAACGATATAATAAATACTATATAGGAGAGTAATGAACTTATGGAACAGATATTAAATGAACTAAATCCATCACAGCGTGAAGCAGTTGAACATATAGATGGAGCAATGCTTATCCTTGCTGGTGCGGGAAGTGGAAAGACTAAAACCCTTACAACAAGACTTGCATACCTTGTAGGTGAAGTCGGTATAGATCCTGCCAATACATTAACGCTTACTTTTACTAATAAAGCTGCTTCCCAGATGAGAGATCGTGCACTTAAACTTATGTCAAATAAAGTCTCCTTCCCTCCTCTTTTATGTACTTTCCATAAGTTTGGCTTACTTTTCTTAAAATTTCACATTGAAAAACTGGGTCGAAGTAACTCTTTTGTGATTATCGACAGTGATGATAAAAAGCGTCTCCT
>JAYEOF010000011.1:0-11831 GCA_034722695.1 Campylobacterota bacterium | reverse complement strand
GTGCATTTGATGGTTATATGATCGGATTCCTTATCTTTGCAACAGTGGTACTTGTAGCGATCGCAGGACTCAGTTTTGTTAAAACAAGATGGAGAACCACTTGGGGTGCAAATGCAGGTGGTATGATCTAATCCCATATGATGCAGTAGTAATCATAAAATTAACATGCATCATTGAGTCTAGAGCATTCACAAAAAATCATCGATTAGCCTTGGCTAACCTCAAATTTTTTGCAAACACTCTAAACTCAAGCATGAACGTTACGTTCATGCAACCACTACATCAAATGGGATAGGTTTATTTTTTTATATGCAAGACTATTTTAAATTATGTCATAATTTTTATCATATAATTTAGAATATTCATAAAGGCACCTCATGTCAAAACAAAACATCGAAACATCAGGGTTTACTTTAGCTAAAGGTACTAAGCTCAAAGGGGATGACTTTTTTGAAGTGAAGGTGATGGAGAACATTACTGTAGCTGTTGTTTGTGATGGGGTGGGGTCTGCCAGTCAAGGGGCTCAGGCGGCTAAAAGAACGTGTAACTTTTTAGTGCATTCTCTGAAGAACAGACCTAAAAGTTGGAGTATGGAGAAGTCCATTAAACACTTCATTGAAAACATCAACAGGGTGCTTTACTTAGAGTCTATGGAAGACTATGAGCGTGAAGAGTTGGTGACTACCCTTACTATAGTCGTTATAGAAGGTGACAGGCTCTATGGTGCCAATGTAGGGGATAGCCGCATCTATCTGGCTAGAAATGGGCAATTCGCACAACTCTCAGATGACCATAGTATGGATGAAGAGGGTATGGAAAATGTTCTCACTTCTGCTATGGGCTTGGAAGAGAGTGTAGAACCGTATTATTTTGAAAATAATTTACAGGCTAAAGATCAGATACTGCTTTGTAGTGATGGACTCTACAATGAATTGACACAAGATGAATTGTCAGATGGAATTCATATGGGGGCATCGTTTTTAGTTAAAAAAGCCTCTAAACTTCATAATGATGAGCTCCCTGATGATACCACTGCAGTGGTCATCGAGATCAACGAGCTTGATCCAAGACTGAAACTCAAACAGAGTGATCTGATCATTCAGGAACAGTATAAAGTGGATGAAGTGGTAGATGGCTACAGACTTATTAAGCCACTCATACAAAACAACCGTACCTGGCTTTGTGAGAACAAAGGGGTGAAGTATGTCATCAAATTTGCTCTATATGAAGCCAAAGATGATGAGGTGATGCTTGACCTTTTTGTGAAAGAAGTCTGGATGGCAAAACGTCTGAAAGCAGGGTTCTTTCCTAAGGCAGTCGTGCCTAAAAAACGAACACATCGTTACTACATTATGAGTTTTATCGAAGGAGACTCTCTTACCGAGTTTACTGCAAAGAAACCGCTTTCAGTAGATATGAGTGTAGAGTTGGCACGTTTTTTACTGAAAATGTCACAGTTTTTAAGCAAACTGGATCTAGTGCATGGTGACATTAAACCGGACAATATCATCATCACCAAACGTAAAGAGAAGCTGGTCTTTAAGATGGTAGATTTTGGAAGTATCACAGAAGCCTACTCTGATGTGACACGTGCAGGTACACCTTCTTACCTGGCACCTGAACGCTTTTCTCAAGCGCCTATCACAGAGCAGACAGAAGTCTATGCTGTAGGTGTAACACTCTATGAAGCACTTACTAAGAAGTTCCCTTTTGGAGAGATAGAACCTTTTCAAAATCCAAACTTTGATAAAAATCCTAAACACCCTACTAAATACAATGCAAAAATACCAGACTGGCTGGAGAGTATTATCTTACGTGCAGTTGAGACAGACACAAATAAACGCTACAATAACTACTCTGAGATGCTTTATGAGATAGATAATCCAACCAAGGTCAAACCCTACTTTGATAAAAATCTCTCATTCATTCAAAGAAATGAGATGATGGTGTATAAAGTTGGATTTATTGTGATGTTTATATTGAATTTGATTCAGTTATTGATCTGACGATCGAACCCATATTAATAGCGGAGGCAGAGCCTTCCGGTTCCGGGTTATTTTGCTTTTTTAATATTTTTACGGTGCTTTTTATATGTCTTTGCAAAGTCATGTACACCTTTGTCATTTTTCATAAAATAGAGGTAGTCAGTTTTTGCAGGTTTTATGGCTGCAGTAATGGCAGAGAGGCTGACTGCTCCTATGGGTGAAGGTGGAAGCCCCTTGTGTTTGTAAGTATTAAAGGTACTTTTATCAGTCCTTATACGTTCCGGGGTAACTTTTATATGTGAGTATTTACCATAATTTAGTGTTCCGTCCATCTGTAAACGCATCCCTTTTTTCAGTCGGTTATAGATCACTGAAGAGACCAAAGGCATCTCTTTATTACTTGCTGCTTCTTTTTGGATGATAGAAGCGATGATCAGTACTTTTTGCCACTGTTTTTGATTGTAATTTCCATAGATTTTTTCTGAAATACTTTTATATTTTTTTTCTGACTCACGTACAAGAAAATGTATAAGATGTTTCTCTTTTATGCCATAAGGCACATGGTAGGTATCTGCATAGATTCCGGCTTCAGGGTAGAAGGAGAATTCCTGATAGTATTTTTGAAGTTTTGTTTTATCTAATTTTAACTTTTCTGAGAGATCATCAAAAAAGAGTTCAGAAGTTTCTCCCGGGATAAGTGTAACTTTGTGTATCATCGCTTTTGCATTGGTGAGTTTATAGAGAAAATCAATGCGATTGAGTTCATTTTTCCCTATGTAAACCCATCCACTTTTCGGTGTACCTATAAGCCTAAGTATAAACGTATCAATCTTACTTAATGCGTAACCTTTTTTAGTCAGCTGTGATATAATGTTTCCAATAGAGCCTTGAGGCACAAAAAGAGTTTGTGTTGTTTTAATGGGTAGTGTAGTATAAAAGGCAAAAGAGATGATAAAAACAAGTGCAATGTTTTCTGCCCATGCCATCCATGTTCTTCGTACAGTGTTGCGTGATACACTCATCTTTCTGATTGTCCTTTTCGTAGCGATTTTCTTTTGGCTTAAATCGGGTATCCATGCAGATACACTCTCTTTTGGTCACTATAAGATAGACGGATTATACATCAAACTCGATAAAAAACTCACACTTAAAGCACATAATATCGTTATACCTGAAAGTAAAGAAAAACCTTCGTTTGAGAATGTAGATGAAGTGTTTGATAATATCAAATATCTTTTTACTTTTTTTGATTATATAGAGTTAGAAAAAGTACACTTTAAAAACAATGATCTAAATATTATTTTTGCAGATGATATACTCTATATCACCAGTGATGACTATGAGGTCGCTGGTAATATACATAGAGAAGGAAAGAAATATACTGCAGATATCTCTCTTTTGTATTTGAAAAAGGATGATATTGATATAAAGGGAGAACTGGTTTATTATCTAGACAGTGACAGGTTGGAGACAAAGGGCGAATTTGATGCCTATCATATTAAGGGAAGATTTAAGGCCAACAAGGAAAATAACACTATAGCTTTTACGCTAAACAGTGAAGAATTCACTGATCTGAAAACCCTGATAGGCAAATTTCCATTGAGTGAGACCATAAAAAGTTGGATCGTTGAAAAAGTTCAGGCAAAAAGATATCGATTATACGCTTTGAGTGGAAGAGGAGAGATCGAGGATGATGGCTTTAAGATGGATTTTGATGCACTCAAAGGAAATGCACTTTTAGAGGATGTAAAAATTCACTATAAAGAGACATTATCACCGGTGTTGGCAGAAAGTTGTATCTTGTCTTACAAAAAAGGCGGACTCTATTTTGACTTAAAAAATCCTATGTATCAAGACAGAAATTTATCAGGAAGCAAAGTATCTATCGTAGACTTGACAGGGAAAAAACCTACAACTCTTATAGTTGACCTGCATATTAGATCTGTGATCGATAGTGTTGTGCATGAGATACTTAAAGCATATGATCTGCAGATTCCTGTTACACAAAAAGGAAGTATGGCTAAAGTGGATGTAAAGATAGATGTCCCGTTAAAAAAATCTACTCAAAAAACTTCTGTATTTGTCAATGTTGATCTGGAAGAAGGAGATGTCTATATCAACAAAGTAAAATTGCCTGTTCTTAAAGGAAATGTACAATATGACAAAGGGTTTATTACTCTTAAAGATATCGACCTGAAAGAGAGTTGGTATGAAGGTAGAGCAAACGGAAAGATAGATTTAAAAGCAAAAAAAGTCGATCTAAAGTTTGATGCAAAGCAGGTCAGCATAGGAGAAGAGAAAGAAAAGTTCTTTATGCTCAAAAACAAACTATTGCCTTTGACTTTGGACTATAGTAAAAATATTGTAGTCAATATTCCAACTTTAAAGTTGAAAATAGTGAATCGTCCTGAAGATATGTTGCTGCAAGTAGGAGCGATAGAGAAGATAAAACCTTATCTTAAAGATCTTGGAATTAAAGTACATGGAGGAAATCTTGATATTAAGACTAAGGATTTTGAAACCTATACGTTTAAAGGAATACTTCATAGATCATCATGTTTTTTCTATGAGAAAGATAATGTGTGTTTTGCAAGAGTACCTTGTAGTGGTACGATCACAAAAAACGGAGTTGATTTTTATGCTTTTAACAAACGCTTACATTTCAATGCAGACAGATCATGGGTAAAACTTAAAAATCTAAATATTGACCT
This sequence comes from Campylobacterota bacterium, assembly GCA_034722695.1. Lineage (GTDB taxonomy): Bacteria > Campylobacterota > Campylobacteria > Campylobacterales > Sulfurovaceae > Sulfurovum. The sequence goes on along the minus strand of JAYEOF010000011.1, from coordinate 7,135 downwards.
TAAAGAGTTTCTCTCTTCGAAGAAGAAAAGTAAAATCAAATCTAAAAAATATGTGATCATTGGAAAGAACAGTAAACTAAGATATGATAAAAATACGCTTGTCACAGATAGCTATGATATAGAAGTACTGCCAAACGGTAATATTAATGCTATAGGAAGTTTGGATGGAGATATAGTAAAGTTGAATAAAAAAGGAAAACTGTTTACTTTGCAGGCTTTACGTGTAAAAGATAAAATGTTACATCCTCTGATCGATTTTAAAGGGTTGAAAAAAGGACGCTATACACTTAAAATGTCTGGTGATCCAGATAAGGTAAGGAAAGGACAGATCATTGTTGAGGGTGGAGTAATGAGTGGCTTTAAAGCCTACAACAATACTTTGGCGTTTATGAATACTATACCGGCTTTAGCCACTTTACAAGATCCGGGTTTTTCGAAAAAAGGATTTAAGATCAAAGAAGGTGTTGTTGAATATAGAATGATAGGAGATAAAGTCATTTTTGATTCTGTTTATATTAAAGGGGGATCTGCAACTATCGTGGGTAAAGGAGAAGTTGATATCAAGAAGAGAACCGTTAAAATGGATCTTGCCATACAAACAGCTAGAGAATTAGGAAAATTTGTTGGGAGTCTCCCACTGTTAGGTTATATCTTGATGGGAAAAGATAAGAGTATGACAGTGGGACTGAAGATCACTGGAACATTAGAGAAACCAAAAGTGCAAACAACCACAGCAGAAGATATACTCACTTTACCACTTCATATTTTAAAACGTACGATTGAGTCTCCTGCTCATATTATTAATAAATAGTTAGCCGCTACCTAATATTATTCATTTCTCAAAACAGTCAATGGATCTGTTTGTGATGCTTTTTTGGCAGGGTAGAGTGCAGAGAGTAAGATAATGATAGAAGTTCCAAGAATGATAAGTCCAAAATCACTCATAGTAAGATCTACAGGGAGTTTAGAGGTACCGTAAACGTCTGCAGGCATGGAGATAATGTCAAAGGTCTTAAGTACCCATATCCCGAGACTACCAAGCAAGGTACCTGCAATAATTCCTGCCGTACCTATGATGAGTCCCAGTCTAAAGAAGATAGATCTTATCTCTACTTGAGTGGCTCCCAGTGTACGCATAAGAGCGATCTCACTTCGTCTGCTCATGACAGTCATCAAAAGAGAGGAGATGATGTTCAGTGATGCTACAAGTATGATGAGTAGTAACACAAGAAAGAGGGCTTTTTTCTCCATCTCCATAGCAGCGAAGAAATTACCATTTTGCTGCCACCATCCTTCTATGACCACCATTTCAGGTAAAATACTTTTGATGCTCTCTATCTCTTCAAGTGGATTCTCAGTATAGATATGAAGGCCATCGTAAGTACCATGCTCTCGCTTAAGTAGTTTCTCAAAGGCTTCCAGAGAAGTGTACATAATGGCTTTATCATAAGCTTTCAAACCTGAATCAAAAACACCATCAACGATAAAACGTTTTTGTAGAGGCATAGTCCCAAACCCTATGGCTTGTTGTTCAGAAAAGTAAAGCGTGACTTTTTCACCTTTAGGTGCATTCATCTCAAAAGAGAGAGCATCACCAACAACGACTCTAAATTTACTCTCTGTATCACCTTTGGCTTTTTCAAAGATAGGATTGATCTCACTCTCTTTGTTATAATCTACACCATAGAGCAATGATCCTTGTACTGCACCCTCATTTTTAGTAATGACTTGTGTAGTGTAGTATGGACTGAATTTCAGATGAGGGAATTTTTGAGAGAGTGTTTTAACGAGATCGTCATTGACTGAGTTTTCTTCAAGAGGTAGTACTGTGAGAGGGTAGTTCATAACAAAAAGACGTTTGGTAAACTCTTTTTGTGTCCCGTTCATGATTCCCATAGCTATCATTAGTACCATTACCCCTGCGGCTATACCTAAAAAGGCAAGCATGGCAGAGATAAAGATAAAAGGATTCTCTCTGTCATACTTGAGATAGTGTCTGATGATATGCCTAACAAATTTCTTGTTAGGCGAGGGAGTAGTGCTGGGCATTATGCCAAAAGACCTTTCTTCGGTCCGCTTTGTCCACAACAGTTTTTATATTTTTTACCGGAACCACAAGGACAAGGCTCATTTCTCTTTGGCTTTTTTGTACCTGTTACAGGTTTATTCTTTGGTGCTTCCGGTTCATCTGTACTTAGTGTAGCCTCTGCTACTTCACTTTCCAACTCTTCTCTGATCTGCTCAACTGCTGCCTCTTCTTCTTCCGGAGATTCAAAGTTGAACTGCACAAGTTGAAGTACTTTTACTGCTTCATATTTGATGCGTTGTACCAAGTCTGTAAAGAGTTTGTAACTGTCTTGTTTGTATTCCGTGAGTGGGTCTTTTTGGTTGTATCCTCTAAGCCCGATACCTGTTTTAAGCACATCCATTTCATAAAGGTGGTCTCTCCACTGTGGATCAAGTACCTGAAGGTATAAGATACGTTCAATTTCAGTTCTCTGCTCCGGATCTATCTGAGACATTTTTTCTTCATAAATGTTCACCATCATCTCTGTGATCATAGAAGTGAGTTCTTCCACCTCTTTCTCTACAAAGTGTTGATGCTCAACTATTACATTGATCTCTTCTTTGATGAGTGATGCAAGCTTTTCAACATTGAAATCTTCTTTTGGCATTCCCTCATAGATCTCACACTCTGCTAAAAGATGGTCAATATACTCTGCACGGTTCTCTTTGATCTTTGCCCCGATATCAAATTCTGTGTCTAAGAGTTGATTTCTAAAGCCATAGATCGCTTTTCTCTGGTGGTTGGCTACATCATCATATTCCAAGATATGTTTTCTTGACTCATAGTGTTGATTTTCCACTTTTTTCTGAGCTTTTTCAACAGATCTGGTAACGATCTTGGAATCGATGTACTCACCCTCTTCAACACCAAGTTTATTCATGATATTTCTGATCTTCTCTCCACCAAAAATACGTAGAAGGTTGTCATCAAGGCTAAGGAAGAATTGTGTCTCACCAGCATCACCCTGACGTCCTGAACGTCCTCTGAGTTGGTTATCTATACGACGACTCTCATGACGCTCAGTACCAAGTATCATAAGTCCGCCAAGACTTTTTACTTCATCATTTATCTTGATATCGACACCACGACCTGCCATGTTGGTAGCAACAGTTACCGCACCTTTTTGACCGGCATTCATAATGATCTCTGCTTCTTGTGCATGGTTCTTTGCATTGAGCATGTTATGAGGGATCTTCTCTTTTTTAAGTCTCTCATCGATCATTTCTGATTTCTCAATAGAAGCAGTACCTATCAATACAGGTTGACCTTTAGTGTTAAGCTCTTTGACTCTTCTTACTACAGCGTCCAGTTTTTCACGTTCAGTATTGTAAATAAGGTCATTTTTGTCATCTCTTGCGATAGGTACATTGGTAGGAATAGAGATAACATCCAGGGTATAGATCTGTGCAAATTCTGTTGCTTCCGTCTGTGCTGTACCCGTCATACCTGCAAGTTTTTCATACAGTCTAAAGTAGTTTTGGTAAGTGATCTCAGCCAAAGTCTGCGACTCTTCCTGTATCTCTACAACTTCTTTTGCTTCAAGTGCCTGGTGCAGTCCTTCAGAGTATCTACGACCTTCAGAAAGTCTTCCCGTAAACTCATCTACGATGATGATCTCATTATTCTGTACAACATAGTCGACATCTTTTTCAAAGATATAGTGTGCTTTAAGTGCTTGATCCAAGTGATGAGAAAGGGCTGCATTTTCAAGGTTGTAGAGGTTCTCTACTTCAAAAAGCTCTTGTGCTTTTAGCAGTCCATCTTCTGTCATGACGATCGTTCTGTTTTTCTCATCTACAATAAAATCACCGGTAGTTTGTTCATCTTCACCCGCTTTAGTCTCTATCTTCTCCCCACGTTCCATCTTTTTTGCTATCTCATCAGCTCTTGAATAGTGGTTATGATCTCTTTGTGTCGGACCGGAGATGATGAGTGGTGTACGTGCTTCATCGATAAGGATGGAGTCCACTTCATCCACGATGGCATAGTTGTGCTTACGTTGTACTTTCTCTTCAGCACGTACTTTCATGTTGTCACGAAGGTAGTCAAAACCATACTCGTTGTTCGTACCATAAGTAATATCTGCTTCGTATTGTGCCTTTCTTCCCATTTCATCATGCACATCAGCAGTGATACAGCCAACACTGTAACCTAAGAACTTATAAAGCACACCCATCTCTTCAGAGTCTCTAGTGGCAAGGTAATCATTCACGGTAACGACATGTACCCCTTTCCCTGTCATGGCATTGAGGACAACAGCGAGTGTGGCTACAAGTGTTTTACCTTCACCCGTCTTCATCTCTGCGATGTCACCATCGTTAAGTACCATACCCCCTACCATTTGCACATCGTAGTGTCTTAAGCCAAGTACACGTTTACTGGCTTCACGTGTAATAGCAAATGACTCATAGAGTACATCATCCAAACTTTTTGTGCCATTTTGTACTTCTTCTTTGAGGGCAGCAAATGCAGCCTGTAACTCGTCGTCACTTAAATTCTCATAGTTAGATTCCAGAGCGTTGATGTTTTTTACTTTTTTGAGATAACTTTTAACGATTTTTTCGTTCTGTGTACCAAAAATTTTGAGTATGCTTTTAATCATCTTTCTTTTGCCTTATATAAATTCCGATTATTTTATCTAAAAAGTCATTAATATGTCGTTAGCAGTTATTTTTATTATTCAGACGGGTCTATATATTGGCTTGATCATTTAAATACCACAGTTCCTATACAATTCTATGACAATATATTATTTATAACCCCGAAATAAGTGGTATTTTGGTATATTTTTATTTACAAATTAAGGAATATATATGAGATTATTATTGATTGGATTATTATCTGTTTCAGCATTGTTTGGAGCATCCATCAACCTTCCGGAGAATTTTCAGGCAAACTTTATACAAAAGATCACAAATGCCAAGAAAAAAACCATAAACTATAGTGGAAAAGTACGCTTTTCAAATAAAACTTTATTGAAATGGGAGTATCTTAAACCTACTAAAAAAGAGGTCTGTACCGATGGGTTTGAATTGTTGGTGGTAGACCATGATCTGGAGCAGGTTTCAAATTATCTTATTAACAAAGGGTTTGATCTTGCCAAAATTCTAAAAAAAGCAAAAGTGCATAGTAAAAATATCTATGTAACCAAATATGAGAACATAAACTATACAATACAGGTGGATGCCAAAGGACAACTTCACAGTATCGCTTACTTTGATGACTTAGACAATAAAGTACAGATCGTATTTAAAAAAATGAAGTACGGTAAAGGAAACCTGTCTCCTAAAAGTATGAAGTGTAATTATCCTCAAAACTATGACATGATAAGAGGTTAATATGCAAGAACTACTTTTAAAGATCCAAAATGATTCAACCTTGATGGTCATTGTTGGCATTGTATTGGTTGTTTTATTGATTATCGTACTTATTGTTGTTATTTTTTCTACTAAAGTGAAATCACAGAGTGATACGTTGTGGGACTTTAAAGAGCTTGATAAAGAGAAAAATACCAAGATCGAGATACTTGAAAAAGAGTTGCAGGCAGTCAAGATAAAAAATGCAAGTAATGAACAAGAGTTGCAGCAGTTTATGCAAACTAAAGAAGATCTGGCTTCCAAAATAGAAGAGGTTCAAAGTACACAATCAAAGTATAATACACTGGAAAAAGAACACAGCCATGTATCAACCATGCTTGAAAGTACAGAAGGTAACTATGACAAATTGCAGGAAGATCATAAAGTACTGCAAGAACGACATGAACATTTGGTAGAAGATAACAGCAAACACCGTATTAACAATGCACGTTTGCTTACCAAGTTGGAGACAGAGAGCAGGCATGCTTCCAATCGACTTGAGATGGTGCAAGAGCATAAAAAAGAGATCAAAGATGAGTTCGAACAGTTAGCATCAAAGATATTTGACGGAAACTCAGAAAAATTTGCAGAGTTTTCCAAACAAAACCTGGACAGTATGATCAAGCCGCTTCAAACACAGATCACTGAGTTTAAAAAGCAGGTGGCAGATACCTATAACAGTGAAAGTCAGGACAGAGCGATCCTTAAAAATGAGATCAACTCGCTCAAAGAACTCAATGAAAAGATAAGTAAAGATGCCATCAACCTTACCAATGCACTAAAGGGTGAGAATAAAACACAGGGTGTTTGGGGTGAGATGGTACTTGAACATGTACTGGAAGCTTCAGGCTTGCGTAAAGGCTATGAGTTTGAAAGAGAAGTAAGTCTCCGTACAGATGATAATGAAGTCCTGCGACCTGATGTTATCGTGCACCTTCCTGATAACAGAGACCTTATCATCGATGCAAAGACTTCATTGCTCGCATATGAGCGTTTTGTAAATGCGGAGGATGAATCAACCAAGGCAGAGTATTTGGCTGCACACTTAGACTCTATCAAGTTACATGTAGAGGGACTCTCTCGTAAGAACTATGAGCGTCTTAAAGAGGTCAATACCTTAGACTTCATCTTTATGTTCATGCCTATAGAGGGAGCACTTGCAGTAGCGCTAGAGCATGACAGCAGTATCTATGATAATGCCTTTAAGAAAAAAATACTCCTTGTCGGACCAACCACACTGCTTGTAGCTATGCGTGCAGTTGAAAATGTCTGGAAGTATGAACGCCAAAACCAAAATGCCCAGGAGATAGCCAGAAGAGCAGGAGCGATGTACGATAAGTTTGTCGGTTTTTCTGAAGACTTGATGAAGATATCTAAACAGATAGACGGTATTCAGGGGAGTTTTTCTGCGGCAAAAAACAAACTGAGTGACGGGAAAGGGAATCTTGTTAGACAAGTTCAGCAACTTAAAGAGCTTGGTGCCCAGACAAGTAAGAAAATTCCCAAAGAGTTAAATGGGAATGAAGATGAATGATCGGTAAAGTAACACTTCTGAAAAAATAATGAAATAAAAAGGAAAACAATATGGCAAAAGTAACCATCTGGCACAACCCAAGATGCAGTAAATCAAGAAATTCAATGACTCTTTTAGAAGAGAAGGGTGTAGATGTAGAAGTAGTGAAGTATCTTGATAGCCCTCCGACAAAAGAAG
>JAYEOF010000010.1:6139-11838 GCA_034722695.1 Campylobacterota bacterium | reverse complement strand
CATAGTGCTTCCACGAACTCCAACATCTGTTTTCCTAACCCATAGCTACGGTCTGATTTTCGTACATATATTTTGCTTATCATGAGCGATGACTCACTCATATTTGAAACAACAGCCATATAGCCTGCGCTATGCCCGTCATAAGTAACAGAGTAGTACTCGTATCCGTCAGCAAGTTGTTTGGTGATGGCTTCTTCGCATTGGAACTTTTCTAACATGTAGTCTATCTGCTTTTGTCCGACGATGGGCAGATAGTGCTCTTGCCATATTTCCCGGGCAAGATATGTGACATCTGCTATCTGTTGCTCAGAGTGGATTTTTATGAAACGGATCATTTTATCTGGCTATGATCAACGCTTTGAGTTCTTTTATATCATTACGTAACTTTTGAATTTCCAGTTGTGATGCATCTTCACTTGCATGAAACTCTTCAATAATATGTTCTTCCTCGTTAGCATTCATCTCATTCATAGCATCCACAACAATAGCAATAATAAGATTGACAATAATAAAGGTAGCCAGGAAAATAAATGGAACAAAAAATATCCAGGCAAGTGGATAAACTTCCATTACAGGACGAACAATTCCCATAGACCAGGATTCCAGTGTCATAATTTGAAACAGTGTATAAAAGGACTCACCCAGTGTCCCGAACCACTCAGGAAACTTTTCGCCAAACAGTTGTGTCGACATGATGGCAAAGATATAGAAAAAGAGTGTTAGCAATCCCGCAATAGATGCAATACCCGGGATCACAGACAATAAAGCAGTGATGATCTTCCGCATTTGCGGTACAACGGTTATAAGTCTGAACAGTCTTAGTACTCTTAAAACCCTAAATATCTCAAAGCCGGCACTTGCAGGAACCAGTGAGATCGCAACAATGGTAAAATCAAACAGTGACCATGGATCTTTGAAAAATGATGCTTTGTATACATATATCCTTAAAGCGATCTCTATGGTAAAGACAGTAACAACAAACAAGTTGAATAACTCAAAGAAGGTATGGTAGTTTGTGGCAAAGCTTTTTGATGTCTCAAAGCCCATTGTAATACCGTTTAGAATGATAATACCCATGATAAAATTTTGAAATTTACTGTTTTCTACGAAATGTTTTATGCTGTGATACATTGATATTCTTTCTTTGATATTTATCACCAAGTGGCGATTTAATCCGGATTATGAAATAGAAAGAGCACCTGGAGACTAAAAGGAAGAAACTGTTCTAAATTTTGGGGTTTTAAAATTGTTTCAAAGGAAAGAAAATATCTCCAACTGCTCTTCTAAGCGCATCATAATATAGTTAAGTTAACTGTATGCAAATGAAGAACAATAATGTTGTAATTATTTTCAAAATCTTATTGCTACTTATAGAGCAGTCTGATCGCCCCTACTGCAAAAACACCTATGGCATAGAGCTTCAATGATGGATCTAAAAGCAGTAGAAAAAAAGCAAGTAAAATAAGAACCAGGGAACTCTTGAATGCAGAGATACGGTTTCCGATGCGGCTTTCCAGCCACTCTATCTGCCTCTCACTGAGATGTACCCGTATCTCATCTTCACTGATCTTCTGTATGCTGGTACGTACCTGTCTGAGTGTCAAAGGAAGCGATCCCATCTCATCAGCCAGCGCTTCAAAAATGCCGTTGTCAGCACCTAAAGCTCTGGGGATATTTTTTTGGAGAATAGGCAAAATATCCTTGACACCGTTAAAATTGTCGATATAAGTAGTGCCAAGACCTTCGATGATGGCAGAGGCTCTCAGAATGTATACAGCTTCCTGCGGGAGTTTGAAAGGAAAATCACGCATCGAAGCCATGACGCCAAAAGCAAGTTCTTGCATACTTATGGCATCGAGTGAATCGTCACCAAAGATGTCAAACATTCGCTGTGCCAGCTCAGTCATCTGATCCTGTGGTGCTTCATAGGCGATGACTCCCAGACGCTTACAGCTGGAGATATAGAGTTCAAAATCCTGTTCATGTGCCGACTTGACCATCTCAATGATCGCAATACGTGCCGGATTGCTGATACGTTTGACCATACCAAAATCAAGCAGTACCAGTGTTCCGTCTTTTTGAATGAGAAGATTCCCGGGATGGGGGTCGGCATGGAAATAACCATTGAGAAGCATTTGCTCAGTATAGAAAACGATCAGCTTCTCCATCGTTGCATAAAAATCGATCTGATTTTCCAACAGTGCTTCTCTATCGTCAAAACGCATTCCCTCTTCAAAACTCATTACGATCGCATCATCACTGCAATATGTTTCATAAGGTGTGGGAAAAATGATACCGCTTTTGTGATATGTGGCAGAAAAACTCTTCAGATTGGAAAGCTCCTGCTGAAAGCTCACCTCTTTGAGGATCATATCGGTAAATTCGGCGATCAGTGCGTCCATGGAGTTTTTGGTATAGTGCGAAAAGAGCGGCCTGAAGATACGGTTGAAAAATGTGAGGATACGGATATCGGCACGAACCTGGGGAACGATCTGGTAACGTCTGAGTTTTACGGCTACATGCTCACCGCTTTTTAGCCATGCTTCATGTACTTCCCCGATCGAAGCAGAGGCGATAGGTGTTTGTTCAAAACGTTCAAAAGGTTCTTCATCGGGAAAGGCACTCTGGTAGACTTTTTGGAAATCCTCGGATGACATGGGAGGGATCTCATCATGCAAAGAGCGCAGTTCATTGAGATAAGTATCATCAAAAAGATCGGCTCTGGTTGCCAATACCTGTGCTAATTTAATGAAACTTGCACCGAGTTCATTGATACTTGTTTTAAGTGCTTCAGGTGATTGAGGCCGAAAAAAAAGAAAACGTTCTTTATGCTTGATCAGTAGAAAAATAGTCATAAGGAAGACAAAAACCCGCCAAATACGACTGGGTGAATAGTTTGAGAGTCGCAATGGGTTACTTTTTCATCTCTTCTAGTAGTGCTTTTATATCTTCTTTCGTTGCCAGATCCATCTCTTCAAGTGTCTCTTTGATCACCTCTTTAAGATGTCCTTTAAACTCTTTTTCCTCTTCTTCACCTTTGACTTTGGCTTTGTCAATGAAATTCTGTGCCTCTTCTTTGTTTAGCTTTCCTTTTTCAACCAATTCACTGAGTTCTTTTTCGACTTTTTCTTTGGCCAGGAGGGCACCTCCCAATCCTATATATATTAAATCTTTTAACATGGCTGCTTCCTTTCTCATATTTTTTTATTATACCATAAGTGTCAAGCTCTGCAATATTTCATCTGCACTAAAACAATCTCTTTATCAAGTCTTATCGAATAAGGGGGATGATATATGAAGCCAACAAATAGTCCCTTTATGTTAAAATAATCCAATTTAAAATAAACGGTGAAACATGGCATCTAAAGAGATAACCTACAAAGAACAACCTTTCCAACTCTCTTACGAGTTAGTGAACCCTGCACAAGAGCCTGTACTTCTCGTTTTACATGGCTGGGGAAGCAATAAAGAGATCATGAAACAGGCTTTTGCCAAGACACTGCCGGAGTATAAACACATCTACCTTGATATGCCGGGTTTTGGTAAAAGTACCAATGAGATGATACTTACTACTGAAGACTATGGACACATCGTACAACTTTTTCTAGATGAGCTTGGTGTACGTGCAACCATAGCTATGGGGCACTCTTTTGGTGGTAAGGTGTCAACACTGCTTGACACACCTTGTTTGGTACTTCTCTCTTCTGCGGGTGTCGTTACGGAAAAGCCATGGTCGGTGAAGATCAAGATCGCTACATTTAAACTGCTAAAACCTCTGGGTATGAAAAAAATACGTGAACTCTTTGTGGCTCCGGATGCGCAGGGGATGAGCCATGAAATGTATGAGACTTTTAAAAATGTAGTGGATGAAGACTTTGAAGCTTCATTTGCAAAAAGTAAAAGCAAAGCGTTATGCTTTTGGGGAAAAGAAGATACAGCCACACCACTCTATACAGGAGAGAAGATAGCCGGACTTATAGAGAATTCTGAGTTTTACCCACTCGATGGTGACCACTTCTTCTTTTTAAAACATGCTGCTTTTATAGCAGATACAATCACAAAAAAATGTAAGGACTAAACTTATGATACAAGCACTTAATTCACTTTTTTATGGATTATTTATTTTGACGATGGGTTACTATGCTATTACGAATCTACAATGGTACAGTTACAAACTTGAGCGTGTACTGTTTCATCATACAAAAACATGGTGGCACTTTGTTTACTTTCTGATCCCTTATGCACTTTATATGTTGGTGAACTCTACCACTAACTTTGGCTTTATTGTGGTGATCGTTTATTTGGCTTTACTTTTTCAGTGGTACAAAGGTTTGGATAAGCCATTGGTATGGACAGGACGTGTAAAACGTTTTTATGCAGCGATGCTTCTTTTTGCTATCTTCATCGCCTTAGCATTTAAACAGTTTACGGTGGTGATACCTATATTTTTAGCCTACTTTATTTCACTCTTCATTGAAAAGATGCTTTTTAACGGTTTTAAAGTTAAAGCACAGAAGAAGATAGAAGCCATGGATAACCTTACAGTAGTGGGAATCACTGCGAGTTACGGTAAGACAAGTATCAAAAACTATGTAGAACACTTACTTAAAGCCAAATATAAAACCTATGCTACACCACGTTCTGTCAATACACTTGGCGGTGTGATGAAAGATGTCAATGATGATTTGCCTGCTGATACAGAAGTTTATGTCGTTGAGATGGGTGCGCGAGGTGAGGGTGACATCGCTGAGATCACTACATTTGTCAACCCTCATTATGTTGTAGTAGGGAAGATAGGACCTGCACACATCGAGTATTTTAAAACAATGGAAAACATCCGTAACACGAAGATGGAGATACTCCAGACAGGCAGACTCAAAGAAGCTTGGATACATGAAAGTGCCATGGTGAAACCGGAGTCAAATATCCATACCTTTGGTGAAAATGTAAACTTAGATATCAGAGCAAATATACCTGCACCAAAATATGTGATAGAAGATGTGGATGCTACACTGGATGCAACAAGTTTTACTCTTGACGGTGTGCGATACTCTGCGAGTATTTTGGGTGCATTCAATGCTATGAATTTAGCTGCGGCAGTGTTGGTTGCTAAAACACTGGGACTCAGTGATGAACAGATACAAGAGGGACTCTCTACACTTAAAGCGGTGGACCACAGACTTCAACGTATCGATGCAGGGGGGAAAGTCATACTAGATGACAGTTTCAACGGAAACATAGATGGTATGATGGCTTCATTTGACTTGGCAAGTACTTATAAAGGGCGTAAAGTCGTTATTACCCCGGGGCTTGTTGAGGTAGATGATGAACTAAACGTTCAAGTGGCTAAAAAAGCGGATGAAGTGTTTGATGTAGTGGTTGTCACCGGTGATCTGAACTATGCCATCTTTAAAGAACATGTAGATCCAGATAAGTTAGTGAAACTCTCTTCCAAAAGTGAGATGGAAGAGATGCTTGTGGAGCAGACGAATGTGGGTGATCTGATACTCTTTGCCAATGACGCACCAAGTTTTGTTTGATGCGTATTAGGTGCTACGGGTTAAGTGTTACGAAAAAGAGAAGAATACGAAAATACTTTTAAAAATATTGACAAGCTAAAAAAACTATGTCAAATTTCATAATAGCACTTAGCACTTAGCACTTAGCACTTAGCACTTAGCACTTAGCACTTAGCACTT
>JAYEOF010000010.1:2336-6039 GCA_034722695.1 Campylobacterota bacterium | reverse complement strand
TAGCACTTAGCACTTAGCACTTAGCACTTAGCACTTAGCACTTAGCACTTAGCACTTTATTTCCCCATTCTTCCAAAAAAGAGGTCATGACTTGGGCTCTTGATAGTGATGCCATTTACGCCATATCTTTTACCCTCAGTGATGGTAAAACCTTCACTTACTGTCTCATGTAATCTCTTACTCACATATCTGTGTATATTCTGTCTGCATGCCATTCTTGTTGATCTGAGTTGTGAAGAGAAGTTTGTATTCGTATTTACTTTCAAGGTACCTGAAATACGGTTACATCCATCAAAGCCGGAGAGTTGCATTTTTTTTACATCAAAGTCCAGGATGGCTCTGGCTTTTCGTACTTCTTTTCCGTCCATAGCACGTAAGTGCCAGTTTCCATTAAGATCATCTAAATCTATAGTTTTTGTCTCTGCAACCAGATAATTTGTAGATAAAAAGAGAAGTAGACCTAAGATTGATATTTTTTTGTAAAGCATTAAATTTTTCCTGTTTTATTTAGAGGATTCTATAGTATAATTGAAACTATACATTTATATGATTAATGGAGCATTTATGAGAGCTATTTTATTTTCTATTTTATTTTTGTCAACACTTTTTTCCTCAGAGATCAAACTCACCGAGAAACAAGCCAACTACATTGCCAAAAAAGTATGGCAAAATGAAGGTGCGGGGAAAGACAAGTATCTCATCTGGTGGAACAAAGGAGAAGACTTTGCTTCAGTAGGTATAGGACATGCTATTTGGTTTCCTAAAGACCATACGGAACGTTTTAGAGAAGTTTTTCCTATGATGGTAGCATTTATGCAAAAAAAGGGTGTAGAGATGCCTGTATGGCTTACCCCTGAAACAGATTTCCCGTGGCAAACTAAAGTAGATTTTGTAGCAGCTAAAAAAGCAAAAACGAAACAATACATGGAACTCTTTCATTTTCTTAAAAATACGTTTGGCTACCAGGCAGAGTTTATGGCTAAACGGCTTAGTCAAGCACTACCGCAAATGCTTGAAAGTATAGATGACAGTGCCAAGCAAGAACGTATCAAAAAGCGTTTTTATGAAGTGATGCACAACAAAGATGGTTCAGTCAATGAAAGAGGGCTTTATGTTCTTCTAGATTATACCAATTTTAAAGGTGAAGGTACACTCAAAAGTGAACGCTATAAAGGGCAAGGTTGGGGACTGCTGCAAGTACTCGAATATATGAACCCAAAAGAGCCAAACAAGCTTAAAGCCTTTGCCCTGTCTGCTAAAGCTATGCTCTCAAGACGTATTAAGAACTCTCCTCCTGCCAGAGGGGAAGAGAGATGGCGTAAGGGATGGAATGTTCGACTTGGGACGTATTGGAAATGAGAAGCGTAAAGCAAACAACAACTGCTTGTTGTTTGTAGCTTTGGAACCGAAATGGTCGTAGCGAAGCAGAGCCATGTAGGCAAAAGTATGACAATATGACATATTATTGAGTGACGTATAAAAAGTTAGCTAAAATTTAAATGCAGTCTGATTAAGTTGTTTTAAACAACAGCTTCGCGGGCTGCTGTTTGAACTTCTAAGTCAAATACTGACTGTGGAAGGGTGTGAGAATATGGATTTACTGATCCTTGTACTCACAGTTATTGTGGCTCTTTTGAGATACTACAATAACTGACAAACACTGAGAGAGTGAAAACTCTCTCTTCAAACGTTATTTTAGCAGAAATATTTTTGGATGTAAATAGTCAAATATTTCAAGCCACTCCTCATTACAAAAAAGATAAAATCATACATAATATATTATGAAAAGAATATCTATGAATGTACAACTTTCCTACTACCTAGACCGCATAAGTAAATACGCTGGCTACCTAGCAGCCATCCTAGTAGTTATCCTCTCCCTCCTAGTAGCTTATGATGCAGGGATGCGTTATCTTTTTTCAGCCGGGTCTATAGCACTGCAAGAGATTGAATGGCATCTTTTTGATGTGATTTTTTTACTTGGTCTCACTTATGCACTTAAACATGACAAACATGTAAGAGTGGATATCTTCTTTGAGCGGTATAGTCAAAACAGACGGATGATTGTCCAGATACTTTCCATGCTTTTACTGGTGATACCTTTTTCATTACTCTTTTTAAATGATGCACTGGACATGACATATCAGAGTTACATACAACAAGAAGTCTCTTCTGATCCTGGGGGCTTGACTCATCGTTGGATTATTAAGGCTATGTTGGCGTTTGCTTTTGTGTTGCTGCTTATGCAAGCATTGAGTGAAGTACTTAAAGCCTATCATAGGCTTGAAAACAAAAGTGCTTTGTGGCGTGTGTTGGGTGTGGTTGCACTCTTGGGTGGACTGGTCTATATAGCGTGGTTTAACAGGATGGCATTTTGGCTTGATCCTGTATTGTTGATGTTTGCCCTAACACTCTTTTTGCTGATGGCAGGCTTTCAGGTGGCATTTGTCTTTGCAGGGGTGGCACTCTTCTTTGCCCTCATAACTGACGAAGTTGGATTACATGTTCTTGAAATGCTTCCGTACAGAACCTACGGGATCATGGGCAATGTCACGCTCATGGCGGTACCACTCTTCATCTTTATGGGACTCATACTTGAAAAGTCCAAGATGGCAGAAGGACTGCTCATCTCTATGGGGAAACTCTTTGGTTCTGTCAGAGGTGGTTTGGCTATCTCTGTGGTGCTTGTAGGGGCTATACTTGCGGCAAGTACAGGTATAGTTGGGGCTTCTGTGGTAATGATGAGTCTCATCGCACTGCCTTTGATGCTTAAACATAACTATTCACCTGCATTGGCTTCTGGTTCCATTGCTGCGAGTGGTACACTTGGACAGCTCATACCTCCTTCCATTGTCCTCATCATCCTTGGTGATCAGATGCATTTGTCTGTGGGAGATCTGTTTCGTGCAGCTGTAGTGCCTGGGCTTTTGCTCATAGCACTCTATGTCATCTACATCTTAGTCATTTCATACATCAACAAAGACATTGCACCTGCCATCGTCTCAGATGAGCCCTATGGTGCTGTGCTGAAAGAGGCAGTTAAAGAGATCATTCCTCCATTATTACTTATCGGAGTGGTGCTAGGTTCCATTTTTGCAGGTATTGCATCACCTTCAGAGTCTGCTGCCATCGGTGTATTGGGAGCAATGTTACTAGCCGTAGGTAAGAGAAACTTCTCCTTTGAGATGGTACGTTATGCAGCCATAGAAACAGTCAAACTCACTGCAATGATCTTTATGATACTCATCGGGGCCACTGCATTCTCACTCGTTTTCAATGAACTTGGTGGTGGAGACATGGCGATGGAATTCTTTGCCGGAGATATGGGTGACAAATGGATATTTATCCTCATAGCGATGCTGGTCATCTTCTTACTGGGCTTCTTCATAGACTTCATCGAGATAGCCTTTGTAGTCGTGCCCATCTTGGTCCCTATCGTTGCATCATTTGGCATAGACCCTGTATGGTTTGCTATACTTATTGCGATGAATCTGCAAGCTTCATTTCTCACGCCTCCATTTGGTTTTGCACTCTTCTACCTAAAGGGTGCAGCAGGGGATAAAGTGAGTACAGGAGCTATTTATAAAGGGGTGATTCCTTTTATAGGATTACAGCTTGTGGCATTGTTAATAATCGTTATGTATCCTGAATTGATTTATTTGTTTGGGAGATAACGTGTAGGTCGGGGTGTCCTCTCCCCGAC
>JAYEOF010000010.1:0-2236 GCA_034722695.1 Campylobacterota bacterium | reverse complement strand
CCCCGACCTACGGAATATTGTTTATTTACGTAAACAACCTACTAAAAAACGACCCTTTCCCGGCTAATTTATCAATTAGTTCAAAATAATACGTTTCATGCTTTAATCCAAGTTCCGGATACTTGAGTTTTTCGTTTGGCATGATGGCTATGGTAAAGGGTACAGACCGTACTTTGAATGCTTCAGCCAGTTTAGGATTTCTGGAGACATTGCACTTTGCAACAACGATACCATTTTCTTCCCCATACTTTTCAAGTCTCTCATCTATAAGTTGAGTTAGCATCTGGCAAGGTCCACAGGTAGGAGAATAGAAGTCTATAAAGATAGGCTGTTCGTTGTTCTTGATGATCTTTTCATAATTTTTATCTGTAAGTTCCATGTCTAAGTGTATCTAGATTTTCTTTGATTTTGTAAGTAGAAATAATTTACTATATACTTGGTTCCCAACGGTTAGGTAACAGTTCGTCCAAGGTCATATATTTCTCTTTAGACAGATACACTTTTGTGTTTAAATTTTTGCTGTCGATTTGAAACATAAGTTCTCTGCATCGTCCACATGGGGGTATAATAGACTCTGAGTTTGTTGCAACGATCATTTTGATCTGCGTTTCTCTATTTTTTAACATTTCAGCGATAGCTGAATGCTCTGCACAAAATCCGATGCCGCAGGCTACATCGATATCAATTCCGGTGTAAACATTCCCTTTTGCAGTTAAAAGTGCAGCGCCAACAGTCCCTGCAGAAAAATCAGCGTTGCTCAGCTTGTACTTTCCAACAATTTTATGTGCTTCATCAATCAATGTTTCTATAGTCACTGTGTACCTTTGTGTGCTTAAGTTTCATATTTGCAGTATATCAAAATATTCATACTATTTAAAAAAGAAGAAATACAGTAAAATACCAATATGGAACAAAATATAAAAATAGAATTTAAACAAAGTACTGTTGAGAATTTACAACTCTTCTCTCAAATGCTTAATAAAGATATAAATACGATGCTGGAAGAAGCACTTGAACAGTACTTTGATAGTGAACAAAATAGACTGATGGAAAAAAATATCAATGATGAAAATGCCATGACTAACCTGGATTTTGATGAGTTTTGGGATGATGTGGATCTAGACTAGATGGATACTCTAAAAGAACAACTCTCCATTACTTTAAACAAAGAAGTTCAGTCTATTGACTTCTTTACAGGAGGGCAGATAGGAGACATCTACAAGGTGCATACAGTAGATGAAAGCTATATACTGAAAACCTCACAACCTTCCGACAAGCTTATAATAGAAGCAAATATGCTTGGAGATATTAATAAATATAAAATAGCCGTACCTAAAGTGTATGATGTAACAGAGACACATTTACTTCTAGAATACATAAAAGAAACAAAACAAGCCAACTGCACACAGGAGATAGAAGCTGCAAAGATATTGACAGCTTTACACTCTGTGACAAATGAGAGTCGTATGTATGGATATTATTATGATACAAGTATTGCATCTTTTTCCCAGAAAAATGAACAGACCCAATACAATTGGACACTTTTTCTAGGTCAAATGCGCATAATGCCTATGGCCAAGATCTGCTATGACAAAGGTGCTATATCGAAACAAATTCTGGAGAGACTTGAGGGCTTATGTAGAGAGTTGTATAAGCGTATCGATATGTCTATGATCACCCCTTCATTGTTACATGGAGACTTGTGGAGTGGTAACATACTGTTTAACATGAATGGTGCTGTACTGATCGATCCTGCTATTTACTTTGGAGACAGAGAGATGGAATTGGCTTTCATCTTGATGTTTAATACTTTTGGAGAGACATTCTTTGATTCTTATACAGAAATGCATCCTTTAAGTGAAGATTTTTATAATACGAAAGTACCACTCTATCAGATCTATCCACTCTTAGTGCATGTTGCACTTTATGGTAGCTCGTATGTAGGACAGCTTGAAGAGGTACTCAAAAGGTTAAAAGTATGAACCCAAAGAACTGGAATATAAAAAAGATACTCAAAGAGATATTCATAGCGCTACTTATGATATTTGTAGTGAGTAATGTGATGAGTTATTTACGAAAACCTACGCTAGAGAGCAATGCATTGCCTCAGATAGAAGTAAAACTTTTAGATGGTACTGCATTTTCCAGTAAAGCCATAGAAGGAAAACCCATCATTATACATTTTTGGGCTACTTGGTGTCCTACGTGTAAGCTTGAAGCTGCAAATATCCAGAGT
>JAYEOF010000009.1:5048-11874 GCA_034722695.1 Campylobacterota bacterium | reverse complement strand
ATGGCAAAAGTAACCATCTGGCACAACCCAAGATGCAGTAAATCAAGAAATTCAATGACTCTTTTAGAAGAGAAGGGTGTAGATGTAGAAGTAGTGAAGTATCTTGATAGCCCTCCGACAAAAGAAGAGCTTAAAACGTTATTGTCCCAACTTGGCATGTCTGCAAGAGAGCTTATGAGAACAAAAGAAACTGTCTATAAAGAGCTTGGACTTAAAGAGGTAGAAGATGAAGAGAAACTCATAGAAGCTATGGTGGAAAATCCAAAGTTGATAGAGAGACCTATTGTCATTAAAGATGGCAAGGCTGTCATAGGAAGACCTATTGAAAATGTTGTAGAGCTTTTAGGATAAATCTTTATTCCAACTCCCCATTCCCATAATTTTCAAAGAGGTAATCTACAACAGTATCTATATCTTTCTGGGTTTTTATGGGTGCTTTGAAGATGACGATCATCTTCATGACCTTTTCTCTCCAAAACTTTTTAGACTGCAAGCCTTGATTTAGAGTGTATCCCCAGGAGTGGCACATATTGCATTTTCCTCTTGTGGAGTACATCCCTTTTCCCTCTTTCATAGGAAAATCCACATAGGGAACGTGAATGCCACCCTCTACCTGAGCAAAGAGTGTTGTGCCTGTGAAAAGAAGTATAAATAGTAATTTTCTCATCATGACACCACCTCCACAGTCACTTCATCAATACCATTGTATTTGTATCCGCCATGGTTCCACTGGATATCTTTGGCAAATGGCTGCGTTTCACCTTTTTCATTTGTGGCTTTACACATGATGGTTAGGTCACCACTGTTTTTGGGTTTGAATGTATAGGTAAAAGCTCTGTACGCATATTTTCCTGCACTGCCATCATCAAGTTGTGCATCTTCCCACATCTGCCCACCATCAATGGAGACTTGTACTTTTTCGATACCATGACCACCATCAAATGCAACGCCTCTCACGACCAAAGAAGAATCATTTTTCACTTTAGTTCCTGTTACAGGGTACCCGATGATGGAGTTTACATTCATCTCCTCTATAGGCTTGGTTTTTTTCACTAAATTTTCCGGTGTTTCACACTCACACTCATTGTCCGGTATGCGGTAAGCTTTCTCCATGAAGTGCAGCTTTTGTTTCTCTTTGGTAGCAGTAATATTTGATATCATCTTGATCCAGGAGTCTGAATAGACACCTGGAATGATCAATCTAAGGGGATAGCCATTAAGATAGGGTAGATCTTCCCCATTCATCTCATAGGCCAAAATGATATCATCATTAAGGTGTGCAAGTTTGAGTTCGCGTACAAAGTTGGCAGTCTCACTGTATACAGCTTTATCTTCACCGTTAAAGCCTATCCATGCAGCTTCTTTTTTGAGTCCTGCTTTTTTAAGTACATCTTTGAGTCTAACACCTTTCCATTTGGCACAACCCATAGCGCCAACTCCCCATTGGATGCCACCCGCAGTGGGATTAAAGGCAGTACGGTTATTGCCCCCACATTGAAGCACAGCGGTCAATTCTACTTGTTTGAACTCTGTTTTAAGCTCTTTGAGTGAAACTCTGATCTCATTTTCCACTAGACCGTTTATGCTTATAGAGAAAGTATTTGGATTGATATATTTTGGTATCATCGGCATATGCCAGCGTACAAAAAAGAGGTCATTTGGTGTGAGTGCAGAGGTAAATACCTCCCTTGGACTCTCTAAAAGTGGAGGTCTGTCTGAGTAAGTTATAAGAGGTCTTTTTTCAGGAAAAGCAACATCTGAGACTTTTCTGTTATCTATGGGATGTCCTGTCTCTCCAGCTTCTAATGTGCTGGTTCCTACTGCTGCTGATCCTGCAACTACAATGGCTTTTTTAAAAAAGTCTCTTCTTTCCATTACTTGATCCTCTAAAACCTATTTTTGACGATTATACTAAAAAGTTTATTCGATACTCTTTTCCCACTTTCAGAACATTTGGGTAAAATCGCATTAATAATTATAGATACAAGGATCACACTTGCTAAGTACAGTAAATTTAACACAACGTTACGGGAAAAGAGTTCTTTTCGACAAGATCAATATGACTTTGGATGTAGGAAAACGCTACGGACTCATCGGTGCCAATGGTGCAGGGAAGTCTACTTTTATTAAGATACTCTCCGGAGAGATAGAGCAGAGTGATGGTGAAGTACAACTTCAGCCTGGACTCAAACTGGGTGTCCTTGGGCAAAACCAGTATGCTTTTGAAGAGTACACACTGACAGATGCAGTACTTTACGGGAACAAAAAACTCTTTGATGCACAAAAAGAGAAAGAGAAACTCTATATGGAAGGTGACTTCGAGAGTGATGCAGTCAATAACCGTCTGGGTGAACTTGAAATGATCTGTGCAGATGAAGACCCAACGTATGAGTCTGATGTAAAGATAGAGAAGCTTCTACAGTCTTTGGGTTTTCCCACATCACAACACGGTGACCTTATGAGCTCACTCACAGGTGGTGACAAGTTCAAGATCCTACTTGCACAGGTACTGTTTTTGAAGCCGGATGTATTGCTACTGGATGAGCCTACCAACAACCTTGATATGGAGACTATCTCATGGTTGGAAAATGAGCTTAAACGTCATGAAGGTACACTGCTTGTTATCTCTCACGATAGACACTTCATCAACGGTGTTGTTACACATATCCTTGATCTTGACTTCCAAAACATCCGTGAGTTTACAGGAAACTATGATGAGTGGTACATCGCTGCAAACCTCATTGCTAAACAGGCAGAGACAGATAGAAATAAAGCACTTAAAGAGAAAGAAGAACTTGAAGGATTTATTGCTAGATTTTCAGCGAATGCATCGAAAGCGAAGCAAGCTACATCTCGTCAAAAGCAGCTAGACAAACTAGATGTTCAAGCGATCAAACTCTCATCAAGACGTGACCCTTCCATTATGTTCAAAGCCCATAGAGATATCGGTAATGAAGTACTTGAAATCGAAGGTCTCTCTAAAAGTTATGATGGGGAAAAAGTATTTGAAAATCTTACATTTAAAATAAACAAGGGTGAGAAAGTAGCACTCATCGGTACCAATGGTGTAGGTAAAACGACACTGCTTCAGATCATTATGGAAGAGATCGAAGCAGATGCAGGAACATTTAAATGGGGACAGACTATTACGCATAGTTACTTTCCTCAAAACACGACAGACTTGGTAGTAGGTGATGAAGAGTTACCACAGTGGATACAAGGGTTTGATCCAAAATGGCATATAGATGACATACGAAAAACACTTGGTCGTATGCTATTTTCCGGTGAAGAGCAGAAAAAGAAGATCGATGCGTGTTCGGGTGGAGAAAAACACCGTGTTATGCTAAGTAAGATAATGATGGATTCTTCTAACTTCCTCGTTATGGATGAGCCAAACAACCACCTTGACCTTGAAGCTATTGTTGCATTGGGTGAAGCACTGCATAACTATAAAGGTGGAGTTATCTGTGTGTCTCACGATAGAGAACTCATCGATGCATTTGCTAACCGTATTATTAAACTAAATGAAGATGGTACAGTGATCGATTTTGAAGGTGACTATGAAATGTTTGTAGAGCAACACGGACATTAAGAAGGATCTAAAATGCTTATAGACTTTAAAGAGAGAGTGCTTAATGAGAAATACAATCTCATGGCACAACTTATCATTCCTCGTCCTATCGCATGGATAGTGACTGAAGGGGAGGTGCTTAACATCGCTCCTTTCTCTTACTTTACAGGACTCTCTTCAAATCCTCCTACGATGATCGTATCTATCGGACATCGTCCTGATGGCACAGCTAAAGATACATTGCGTAATCTTCGAGAAACTAAAAAATGTGTAGTCTGTATGGTAGATGAGACACACCTGGAAGAGATGCATTACAGTTCTAAAGGTTTAGATGCGAGTCAAAGTGAAGCAGAAGTGTTTGATATAGCTACACAGAAAGTTTTTGATGATTTCCCTCCTATGGTTGAGGGTGTGAAAGCCGCTTTCTTTTGTGAGTATTTGCAAGAAGTTGACCTGAAAGGGAGTAAGACCATTCCTGTGATCATAGAGATCAAACATCTTTATATCGATGAGTCTATTATTACAGATAAAGAAAAAATGAGTTTGGAGTTAGATGCGATCGCACGCATTGGAAAAAGTTATGCAAAACTGGGGGAGAAGATCACCCCACCGACTATTCCTTAAGGTGTAATACTTAGAGGATTCATTAGGAAACGAAAACTTTAGTTTCGTCTCTTTCGGGGCTAAAGCCTCCGATTCCAAGTAAGTTGCTCAGAAATATGGTTAATTTATATTAGTAAATACCGTCTGAACATCTTCATCATCTTCTAGTTTATCGATGAGTGTATCTAGCTCTTCCATCTCTTTATCATTTAGTTCTACAGGTGTATTGGCAATATATTCCAGAGTTGCTTTTTTTACTTCAATGTTCATGTCTTCCAAGGCTTTGCCCAGTTCTCCAAAAGAGGTAAAATCTCCATATACTCTAACAATGTTGATGTCATCACCATCTTCTTGCGGTTCTATATCTTCTTCTATCTCTTCAAGTCCAAAATCAATGAGTTCCAACTCCAACTCTTCCAGATCCATATCTTCAGTTTTATTAAATAGGAATACACATTTTCTTGTGAACATAAAGTTTAGAGAACCTGAGGTAAGCATCTCTCCACCGTTTCTAGTCAATATCGCCTTTACATTTGCAACGGTTCTTGTGTTGTTGTCTGTAGCACATTCGATGATCATCTGTACACCATGGTGAGCTTTTACATCATACGTTAACTCTTTGATGTCAGCAGCATCTTTAGCAGATGCTCTTTTGATCGCTGCTTCGATGTTGTCTTTAGGCATATTTTGTGCTTTGGCATTGAGAATTGCAGTACGAAGTTTAGGATTCATTTCCGGGTCTTGACCGCCTTCTTTGGCTGCCATAGTGATGATCTTACCTAATTTAGGAAAGACTCTTGACATTGTTCCCCATCGTTTCATTTTAGCTGCTTTACGGTATTCGAACGCTCTACCCATATCTGTTTCCTTCGTATAGTGTTGGCGTTATTATACTCCTAAGTCACTTTAAAGTTTCTCTAGCTAATATGACTCTATGAAACTAAATGAAATAAAACTAACCAATCCATACCTAAACCTTCCCGATGAATGTTATGAGAGGGTGAATCCAAGTCCACTTGTTAATGCACATCTTATACATGCCAATGAAGAGGTGGCAAAAATGCTTGATATTGATGCAGATGAACTTCAAACAGAGAAGTTTGTCAAATTGGTCAATGGTCAGTATCAAGCAGAAGGTTCAGATACCTTCGCCATGTGTTATGCAGGACATCAGTTTGGACATTTTGTGCCTAGACTTGGTGATGGTAGAGCTATCAATATAGGGACTATCAACAATTTACATTTGCAACTTAAAGGTGCAGGTGAGACGAAGTACTCCCGTTCCGGTGATGGTAGAGCCGTACTTCGTTCGAGTATACGTGAATACCTTATGAGCGAAGCCATGCATGGGCTAGGTATAGAGACGACCAGAGCCTTGGCACTCATAGGTGCAGAACATAAAGTCTATAGGCAAACCTGGGAAACAGGAGCCATTGTTTTACGTGTATCTCCAAGCTGGGTACGTTTTGGTACCTTTGAGTACTTTACACATAAAAAACGTTATACAGAGTTGGAAGCACTGGCAGACTACGCCATCGCAGAGTCTTACCCCCATTTGATGGATGAACCTGACAAATACCTATACTTTTTTACAGAAGTAGTAGGTAAAACAGCCAGACTCATGGCAGAGTGGCAGGCAGTAGGCTTTAACCACGGGGTAATGAATACAGACAACATGTCCATAGCAGGGCTTACCATAGACTACGGTCCTTACGCATTTTTAGATGACTATGACTTTCAATATATCTGTAACCATACCGACACAGGCGGACGCTACAGCTTCGGAAACCAACCCAACATAGGAGAGTGGAATTTACAGGCACTTATGGTTGCCTTATCTCCACTGGTAAGAGTAGAAAAATTAGAGAAAATATTAGCTCACTACTCAAGACTCTACACAGAGAGATACCTCTACCTTATGGGTAAAAAATTAGGCTTAGAGAACGTCACACAGGAGAAAGACCTGGACCTTCTAAAACACTTACTGGGTATGCTACAAGGCTTGAACATAGATTACACACTCTTCTTTAGAACACTAAGCCACTACGATGGAGACAGAACTGCCTTACTGAAAACGGGACTCTACCATAAACCTATGAATGACTGGTTGGACAGCTATGATGAAAGACTGGAAGAGAACAGTTCAACTGTTGAAGAGAGACAGAACTCTATGCTTAAAACAAATCCAAAATATGTACTCAAAAACTATATGCTTCAAGAAGCTATAGATGCAGCAGAAGAGGGTGACTTTACATTGGTAGATGCACTATTCAACATTGCACAAGATCCGTATGCTGAATATCAAGCGTTTGAGAGATGGGCGGGGGTGACACCTGATGAGTTTAAAAATAAGAAGTTGAGTTGTAGTTCGTAGTAGCTATAATACGAGAAATATTTCAAGGATAGATAGATGACCCTAGAAGAATTACAAACTACTATAAGAACCGAAGTAGGAGTGCTCCTCTACTTCTCTGGAGAGAACTGCAATGTATGCCATGCACTTAGACCCAAGTTTAAAGAAGTGTTTGATAAAGAGTTCTCTCAGTTACAACAGATCTACCTTGATGCACACGAAAATGCAGAGATCACTGCACATTTTCAAGTTTTTTCTGTACCTACGATGATCGTCTTTATGGATGGAAGAGAGTTTGC
>JAYEOF010000009.1:0-4948 GCA_034722695.1 Campylobacterota bacterium | reverse complement strand
TTGATAAAGAGTTCTCTCAGTTACAACAGATCTACCTTGATGCACACGAAAATGCAGAGATCACTGCACATTTTCAAGTTTTTTCTGTACCTACGATGATCGTCTTTATGGATGGAAGAGAGTTTGCAAGAGAAGGGCGTTCTGTGAGTTTGCATCAACTCACTGAGAAGTTGAAACGTCCTTATATGATGATGACATCATAAATAGATTTTTTTGTTTTATTGAAGTTTCCTAGCATTCGAATCGTGGTGTTGTTTCTCTCTTCATTTTTTTTAGAAAAAAACGAAGCAAAAAAATCGTTCTTGCTCTCGAATCGCTTTGCTTTCAAGGTCGTTCGCAAGAACAAGGCACGCTTTGCGTGATTAATGGGAAGTATCGCGTTTGCGATACTATTATTTTAATCGTACGGAGTACGCCCATGACACTACGAACACCCTTGAAAGCAACGCGATTTGAGAGTAGTGTCGACTTTTGTTTTTACCCCAAGGGTATTTCCGATGGGCACTTTTCTAGAAAAGTGAAGGGAAAAACAACGCCACAGTTAAAATGAGAGGAAATGAAATCAAGTGAAAGAGTGAATGGTCGGTTCACCGACCCTACGAGAAAAAGATTACTTCTGCGTAATAATAGAAATATTCTCAAACCCTTTGGTTTTTAGAATATCTATAATATCCACAAAATATTGAAACTCAGAACTTTTATCCATACGTAGTGAGATAAGATCCTTTTTCGGATCAAGCTTTATGAGCCTCTCTCTGATAAGCTCAAGACTCAATACTTCCTTCCCGTAAGAGTACACACCCTCTTTATTTACAGCGATCTGTATACTCTTCTTATCTTCATTCTTCTTAGAACTCGCAGTTGGCAGGTCAACTTTAATAGTTTGATTTGTTACAAAAGTAGCTGTAGCAAGTACGATGACCAGCAGTACGAGTACAATATCGATGAATGGTACAACATTCATCTGATCAAAACGTTCACGTCTCATTATGCTTTTTCGTCCTGTGCTATTTCCCACTGAGCAAGAAGCGTATCTACTTTAGTCAGTAGGGCATTGTAGATAACGGTTGCAGGGATCGCTACCATGAGACCGGCAGCTGTGGCTTTCAGTGCAAGAGCCAAGTGTTTCATGATCTCACCGGGGTTGATGGTATCTTGTTGGTCACCGATGATGTAAAAGGTGATGATAATAGCAAGTACAGTACCAAGCAGACCAATATAAGGAGCGTTTGAACCGATAGATGCGATGGTAGGCAAACGTTTTGAAATATCAAGTTCCAAAGCTGTTTTATTACTGTAGTCTGTCACTTTAATACCACGATAGAAGAGTATTCTCTCTATGGCAAATGCAAAGGTGATGAAACTCAAGAAAACCAGTAAACCTATGACTCCATAATCTACGATATCTTTTATCTGTTCTATTGGCACTTTTTTGTCCTTGTTTAGGGGATCCCTTTATTTGTTGAGCATTATATTCTAAGTATGTTAAAAGAATGTTAATGAATGGAATGCAGAAAAAAAGCAAAATAAGCCACTTTTAGATAAATATTATGTTAACCAAAAAAGATCTAAAAGTCTGAAAATCCATTTTAAGACCCCTAACAGCGATTTTGAGCCATTTTTAAGCATATTTATCAACTCTATTAGATAAAATCTTTAAACTTTGATTTTGAAGGAAAAGAATGTCTGATTTGTTTGAAGATAACCAAAATGTTGACGAGGTATTGATAGAAGATAGTATCAAAGCGAGCTATCTTGATTATTCGATGTCTGTTATCATCGGTAGAGCGTTACCGGATGCACGCGATGGTCTTAAACCTGTACACCGAAGGATCCTCTATGCGATGAATGACCTTCATCTCTCACATAGAAGTCCCTATAAAAAGTCTGCACGTATCGTCGGGGATGTTATCGGTAAGTATCACCCGCATGGTGACAACTCTGTGTATGATGCACTCGTACGTATGGCACAGGACTTCTCTATGCAGGCACCGCTTGTAGACGGGCAAGGAAACTTCGGTTCAGTCGATGGAGATAACGCTGCGGCGATGAGATATACCGAAGCGCGTATGACAAAGATCGCAGAAGATCTTTTGCATGACCTTGACAAAGATACGGTTGATTATGTACCAAACTATGATGACTCTATGAGCGAGCCGGACGTACTCCCCGCGCGTGTACCAAACCTGTTACTCAACGGTTCTAGTGGTATTGCGGTTGGTATGGCAACAAACATCCCTCCTCATAGACTCGATGAACTTATAAATGCACTTGTGCTTCGTATAGACAATCCGGAGTCAACAGTTGAAGATATGATGAAGATCGTTCAGGGGCCTGACTTCCCAACAGGTGGTATCATCTTTGGCCGTAAGGGTATTACAGATGCTTATACAACAGGACGTGGGCGTATTAAAGTACGTGCTAAGACGCATATAGAGCAAAAAGGTTCCAAAGAGGTTATCGTGATCGATGAACTCCCTTTCCAGGTGAATAAATCCAGACTTATTGAGAACATCGCGCAACTTGTACGTGATAAGCATATAGAAGGTATCTCAGAACTGCGTGATGAATCTGACAGAGAAGGTATCCGTGTAGTTATGGAACTTAAACGTGATGCGATGAGTGAGATCGTACTTAACAACCTTTTCAAATCTACACAGATGCAAGTGACCTTTGGTATTATCATGCTTGCTATTGCAAACAAAGAGCCAAAAGTATTTAAACTCCTTGAGCTTTTTGA
Organism: Campylobacterota bacterium; assembly: GCA_034722695.1. GTDB lineage: Bacteria > Campylobacterota > Campylobacteria > Campylobacterales > Sulfurovaceae > Sulfurovum. The sequence goes on along the minus strand of JAYEOF010000009.1, from coordinate 2,208 downwards.
CCTCTTCTTGAACCATAGAAAAACAGTAGTGATCAGAAGAACGATCTTTGACCTTGAAAAAGCCAGAGCCAGAGCACACATCTTAGAAGGTCTTAAGATCGCTGTTGATAACATCGATGAAGTGATCAAGATCATTCGTGCTTCTGCAGATGATGTAGAAGCCAGAGAAAATCTCATGAGCAGATTTAAACTCTCTGAGATACAGGCCAAAGCTATCTTGGAGATGAGACTCAGACGTCTTACAGGTCTTGAGATAGAGAAGATCGAAAATGAGTTAAACGAGCTTCTTAAAACGATCGCATATCTTGAGGGTATCTTGAAAAGTGAAGAGAAGATCAACCAGATCATTCGTGAGGAACTTGTAGAGATAGGTGACAAATATACAACACCTCGTCGTACAGAGATCGTAGATGATTATGATGATATAGATATTGAAGATCTCATTCCAAATGAGCCTATGGTTGTTACTATTACGCATAGGGGGTACATTAAGCGTGTACCGGTAAAACAGTATGAGAAACAACATCGTGGAGGTAAGGGTAAAACAGCCGTGACTACTTATGATGATGATTTCATTGAGAGCTTCTTTACATCAAATACACATGATACACTCATGTTCGTAACGGATCGTGGACAACTCTACTGGTTGAAAGTGTATCGTATCCCTGAAGGTTCTCGTACAGCTAAAGGTAAGGCAGTTGTAAACCTCATTAACCTTCAGCAAGATGAGAAGATCATGGCTATCATCCCTACGACAGACTTCAATGATGATAAAGGGCTTGTATTCTTTACGAAAAATGGTATTGTCAAACGTACGAATCTTTCTGAATACTCCAACATTAGATCTAATGGGGTAAGAGCGATCAATCTTGATGAAGATGATGCTATCGTAGAGGCGAAGATCGTACTGCCAGATACAAAATGGCTCTTTGCTGCGACTAAAAAAGGTCTATGTATCAGATTTAAAGTAGAAGACGCAAGAGAGATCGGACGTGTAGCACGTGGTGTAACTGCGATCAAGTTTAAGATAGAAGGTGACTATGTCTGTGGTGCCATTACTATCCAAGATGAAGAAGATGAGATCTTGATGCTTTCTGAAAAAGGTCTCGGTAAACGTACAACAGCTTCTGAGTATCGTGAACAAAACCGTGCAGGTAAAGGGGTCATCTCTATGAAACTTACGCCTAAAACAGGTGATGTTGTAGGTGTTGTAGCCGTAGAAGAAGATAAAGACTTGATGTGTTTAACTTCAGTAGGTAAGATGATACGTGTCGATATGGAAACCATTCGTAAAGCAGGACGTAATACTTCTGGTGTAAAAGTGGTTACAGTAGAGAAAAAAGACATTGTTGTTTCTATGGCTAAATGTCAAAAAGAAGAGAAACCGGATGAAGAGAACGGTGAGAATGAAGAAAATACAGATAATACATTAGGATTGGAATAACGTGAAGAAATATAATGTGGCAATAGTCGGCGCTTCAGGTGCCGTAGGTGAAGAACTGTTGATTGTTTTGGAAGATTTAAAGTTTCCCATTGGTAATTTATTACCGCTTGCGAGTGCAAACTCTGTAGGTGTTGAGGTAGAGTGCCAAGGTAAAAGTTATAAGATAGAAGAGCTTACAGAAGATGTGTTTGAAGGGAGAGATATCGATATCGCTTTCTTCTCAGCGGGCGGAAGTATCTCTGCTCACTTTGCAAAGTATGCTGTAGAAGCAGGAGCAGTTGTCATTGACAATACATCACATTTTAGAATGGATGAACGCGTGCCACTTGTTGTACCTGAAGTTAACCCTGAAGATATTGAACTTTGGGAAGATACAGGTATTATAGCCAACCCTAACTGTTCAACCATTCAAATGGTACAATTGCTTAAACCTCTACATGATCTTTATGGTATAAAAAGAGTAGATGTAAGTACATACCAGGCGGTAAGTGGTGCAGGAAAAGCCGGTATGGAAGAGTTGGTAAAGCAGATGCAAGACTTCTTTGCCTTTAAACTTTCAGAGAGTGAATGTAATGCATTTGCACATCAGATAGCACTTAATGTCATCCCTCATATTGACGTGCCGCAAGAGAACGGATACACAAAAGAAGAGATGAAAATGGTAAATGAGACCAATAAGATCATGCACTCTGATTTTGCAGTATCTGCAACTTGTGTGCGTGTACCGGTTTTAAGATCTCACTCTGAGTCTATTACGATCACCT
>JAYEOF010000008.1:0-2785 GCA_034722695.1 Campylobacterota bacterium | reverse complement strand
AGACTTCCTTATATTACGGTAACACCGACATTTTCTATTTGTGAAAAACATGGTTATCTCTCTGGAGAATATGAATATTGCCCTAAATGTGATGAAGAGATATTAAATACCAAATGTATGATAAAATAAAAAAAGGATAAAAAATGAATCAAAAGAAAATACTGGAAGAGTTAAAAGAGAAAAGAACAAAATGTATAGTCTATACAAGAGTGATGGGTTATCATAGACCGGTTGAGAGTTTTAATATCGGTAAAAAAGGTGAGCATCAGGAGAGAAAGTTTTTTCTTGAAAGAGCATCACAGAACCATGCCGCATAAACCTCTTTATGATATTACTCCCTTTACAGCATTAGATTACCCTGATCACCTGGCGACCATTTTCTGGTTTGCCAAGTGTAATATGCGTTGTGTCTATTGCTACAATAGAGAGATCGTCTATGGAGAAGGGAAGATAGGTGAAGAAGAGGCATTGGCTTTTTTAGATAGTCGAGTAGGTCTTCTTGAAGGGGTGGTTCTGTCCGGAGGAGAAGCTACACTTTATGGTGATCTTGTAGAATTCTGTCAAAAGATCAAGCAGAAAAAATTTAAAATAAAACTAGACACCAGTGGTATAAATTTTGATATGGTGTATGCTTTGGTCGAAAATGACTTAGTTGACTATATCGCACTTGATTATAAAGCACCCAAAGAGAAGTATTATGAGATAACAAAAGATAAACATTTTGACAGTTTCTCTAAGACACTCAATTTTTTGATCCAAAAACAGTTTCCTTTTGAAGTGCGAACAACAGTGCATAGTGATCTGTTAAGAGTAGAAGAGATCAACAGGATCATTAAAGATCTTCTCAAGAGAGGGTACAGTGGTACATATTATCTTCAACCCTTTGTCTTTACAGAAAATACAATTGGAAGGGTTAAAGAAGAAAAAAACCCTTTTGATACATCACGACTTTCTAATGCGTTGAAAGTGGTTTGGAGAGAATAAAAGTTTTCATCTCCTAAAGTTTTAACTTTTTTTCATCCACTTCTTAAATGGCTGTAGTGAGTCAATATAATCAGCTACATCTCTAAATTCATGATCTTCCAAAGGAAGTGTAGGCATGGCATTGGCACTGTATCCAAATGTTTTAGCCAGACTATAGGGATCTCGGACATAGTATTCTATCTCTGCCTTTCTTCTTGTGTAAGATACTATATTCATATCTGGTCCCAGTGCACTTCCCCCATTAACTTTATGACACGTTGCACAGTTCGCTGCAAAAACAGCTTTCCCCTTTTCTATATCTGCCAGTAAAGTTGTTCCTGTTAAAAATATTAGTAAAGTTATTATCTGCTTCATTAGTATATTCCTCATATAAATTCTAATTAGGATAAAATTACTCCTAATTGGTTCTGAACGAAATATAACCTAATAAAATGATACAATTATTGATCCAAATCAATAATAAGACAAAATTACTCCTATTTAATTTTTTTCTCTATAAAATGATGTTGATACTTATCAATTATATAGTCACATTTTTTTATTATAATGGAAATTATGAAAAAGATTCTATTTACCTTATGGCTCATCACACTATCTATAAATGCTGATCATATACATTGGATGGGAAACTATGATAAAGCTTTGCGAAAAGCACAAAAAGAGCATAAACCTCTTATGGTACTCCTGGTTAAAAAAGAGTGTCCATCCTGCAATGATGTGATCAAAGATTCTTTTATGGGGCAGGGCTATATCAAATATTTGAATCAAAAGTTTATTTCTGTTATAGTGACTTATGAAGGCAGAGAGAGTTATCCTATAGAGATGTTTTACTCGAGGAGCTTTCCCACACTCTTTTTTGTAAAGAGTCAAACAGAGACTTTTTTATCTGAACCTTTATATGCAGAGTCGATAGATGAGAAGAGTATAGAAAAAATTTTAAAGGAGTTATGATGAATACATTGATGAAAATACTGGCCGGTGTTGCAGTTGTAATCGTGATCATATTATCTTTACCGTCTATTTTGCATAAAAACATACCTGAGCTAAATGATACGATGCTAAGAGAACGTGCTTTGTTGACAAATATGAAGCCTGTTCCCAAAACCTATGAAGCATTGTTGGAAGTCATTGATAATCCTGATAACCGTATGAGCAAAGAAAAGATCGCACTGGGTAAAGAGCTGTTTTTTGATACACTTTTATCACAAGATAAAACTATAAGCTGTGCTTCCTGTCATAAGTTGGAAGCAGGTGGAGATGATGGTCTTGCTGCTGCCATAGGGCACAAGGGGCAAGCCAATCCTTCTCATCTCAATTCTCCTACCGTGCTTAATGCTGCTTTAGCCAAGTCACAATTTTGGGATGGACGGGCAAAAGATGTAGAAGAGCAGGCAGGAGGACCGATCCAGGCACCTTTTGAGATGCATATGACAGCCCAAGAAGTTGAACAGAGACTTAATGAAGACAGTGAGTATGTTGCAAAGTTCAAAGCACTCTTTCCGGAAGAGAAGATCACTTTTGAAAATGTGAGAAAGGCTATTGGTGCGTATGAGAGAACCCTGCTTACCAGAGGAGCTTATGATAGATTTTTAGAGGGTGATAATGATGCGATGAGCCCACAAGCTAAAAGAGGGATGACACTTTTTCTTACACAGGGGTGCAAGGGTTGTCATGCCGGTATGAGTATAGGAGGACAGAGTATGCAAAAATTTCCATTGAGAAGTTACTTCGCTGACTATGTTGGTTTGTTATATTCTCCGGATATCACGCTAAAAGAGAGTCCTTTCCCCTTTACTAATAC
>JAYEOF010000007.1:0-2794 GCA_034722695.1 Campylobacterota bacterium | reverse complement strand
AGTTTGGGATCCCATACACTGCAAATAAATGCCTCTTATTAAAACTCCATACAAATATCTGATATACTTACAAAAATACAATACTAAAGAGAATTAACCATGGCTTTTACACCTAAGACACCTTACCTTACTACTGATGGCATTATAGAGATCTATGCGGATGAAGGGTTCAAAGGGATCGTACTTATAGAGCGAAAGAATGAGCCAAGAGGCTTGGCCTTGCCAGGCGGTTTTGTTGATGTGGGTGAGAGTGTGGAAGATGCTTTGGTGCGTGAGATGAAAGAAGAGACAAGTCTGGATGTCATCATAAGTAGAGTGCTTGGTATCTACTCTGACCCTGCACGTGACCCGCGTTTTCATACAGCCTCTGTGGTCTATGTGGCTAAAGCGAAAGGTGAACCTAAAGGTGGGGATGATGCCAAAGAAGCAAAACTTTATAGTCTTGATGCTATTCCTATGGAAAAACTAGTCTTTGACCATACCAAGATAGTGCAAGACTATCTACACTCACGTAAAAGTTAAAAGGAAGCTCCTTTTGCAAAGCAGTTATGATCTTCTCTATGCACTCAAACAGATAGGTTATCTTAGAGCCACTAGAGATCCACTCTGGTGGCCTCAAAGCTCTACTTTTGAAGTTATCATTGGTGCTATTTTGACTCAGCAGACAAAATGGGAGAAAGTAGAGGAGTCATTAGCAAATCTAAAAGAGCATAAACTTCTCTCTTTAGAGGCATTAAGCAAGGCTGATGTTCAGCAGATCGCCACACTCATCAAATCCAGTGGTTTTTACAACACAAAAGCCCAAAGGATCCAAATACTCTGTACCCATATCCTCGATGATTTTGGTACTTTTGAAGCATTTCAAGAAAGAGTAACGAGAGAATGGCTAATTGAACAAAAAGGGATAGGGATGGAGAGTGCAGACTCCATACTCTGTTATGGCTGCGGACGTGAAGTTTTTGTTGTTGATAGCTACACGCAAAGGCTTCTTAACGCGCTTGGCTATACGTTTGAAGAGTATACACAGATACAGGAGTGGATGCAAGAAGGGGTAGTGGAAAATCTTGAAAAGATACAAGATATTTATAAATATGAAATAGAACTTTCTACTATCTATGCCAGGTTTCATGGGAAAATAGTAGAATACGCAAAAGAGAATATCCGGGGTAAAAATGTGGATATTCAAGTACTTATGAAACTGATGCAAAGGTAAAACATGACAAACATTGTTATCACCGGATGTAGTACAGGGATTGGATTGGCAACAGCAAAGTATCTTAAAGATAATGCTATCAAAGTCTATCCCACTGCCAGAGACCCTAAAGATGTAGAAATGTTAAAAGAGCTGGGGTTTGAGCATGCTATGCAACTGGATGTGAGAAATTCTGATGAGATCACAGCAGTTATCTCTAAAGTCCTTGAGATAGACGGTAAAATAGATGTTTGGTTCAACAATGCAGGTTTTGGACAACCCGGAGCCATGGAAGACATTAGCACAGAAGTACTCAAAGCACAGTTTGAGACCAATGTTTTTGGTTTGCATGAGTGTACCAGGCAGATCATTCCTGTGATGCGAGAGCAGGGGCATGGCAAGATCATCCAACATAGTTCTGTGTTGGGATTTATCTCTCTGTTTGCCAGAGGTTCTTACAATGCAAGCAAGTATGCAGTAGAAGGTCTTACCGATACACTTAGATTGGAGTTAAAAGATACAAATATATATCCCGTACTGCTTAATACAGGTCCTGTCACCAGTGATTTTAGAAAAAATGCTGTAAAAAAATTGAATCAAAATGTAGATATGGATCACTCTGTCTTTAAAGAACTGTATCATAATTCAGTATATGGAGAGAGGAAGAATGTTCCTTTTAATGAAGAGGCTGTCTCTGTAGCAAAAGCTGTACATAAGATCATACTGACAGAGAAACCAAAACCAAGATACTACATTACCAAAGCAACTTATCTGCTGGGTTATTTAAAAAGAGTAGTAAGTACTTCCATTCTGGATAAAGTGTTATTGAAGATAGGCAAATAACTCCATACACTGATAATTGTCATTTGGTGATAATTCATTTATCCTTGTTAAAAATCTTTAGATATAATCTCAACTCAAATAAGAACTTAGGAAAGTTATATGGATAAGATCAAAATTGGTGTCATCACTACAAGTGACAGAGCATCACAAGGGATATATGAAGACATCTCCGGTGTAGCCATCATGGATACAATGAAAGAGTACCTGCTTAATGAGTGTGAATATGAATACAGATGCATTCCTGATGAGCAGAGTCTCATAGAAACAACCCTTATAAAGCTTTCCCGTGATGAAAAATGTGATCTCATCGTCACAACAGGTGGTACCGGTCCTGCAATGAGGGATGTAACAACTGAAGCCACTGAAAATGTCTGTCAAAAGCTTCTTCCCGGTTTTGGAGAGCAGATGAGGGCAGTAAGTCTACAATATGTCCCAACAGCCATTCTTTCACGTCAAACTGCAGGTATCTGTAACGGTTCACTCATTATCAATCTTCCTGGAAAACCGAAGTCCATTCGTGAATGTTTAGATGCTGTTTTCCCTGCAGTTCCATACTGTGTAGATCTTATAGGTGGTAGATTTATGGAAGCAGATGAAAAGGTCATAAAAATCTTTAGACCTAAAGCAAAGTAAAATGAATATAGAATTTATAGAACAGAAACTGGGTGAGATCATTAAGGAGTTGGAACAGGAAGTGATGTCAGTGTTGATGGATGAAAGCCTTGATAAAGGACAAACCAATCTTCATATGAAGCCACT
>JAYEOF010000006.1:0-2804 GCA_034722695.1 Campylobacterota bacterium | reverse complement strand
GCTGGGGATTGACTACACCATGGTCCGTTACAAAATAGTACCAATGTCTTAGCATCAGAAAAGTCATACTCTCCATCTTTTTGGATAAATACACCTAAATGCTTTAAGCCATATTCAAAGTGAAATTCAAAAGCGTCTCTCTCTTTAAAATAGTGAAAAGGCATGTTGATGGCACCGGGGATAGTACGATAATCATACCATGGTTTTTTACGACTGTCAATGAGCAACATCGTATCATCATGCTGCATCTCTTTGATAAACGCTAATACTTCCAATTCACCATAGGTTTCCAAGTCTTCATCCAAATACATAGGTAAAAGTTTTCCCGGTGTCACCACAAAGGTGAACTTACACACATCAGGTACTTTTGTATTGGCATAGTTCCCTTCCCATAGCATTGTATTATTGATAGGCACTTTTTTACAGACAGGGTCGATATCTCGTTTGACAACAATATCATCTATTTTACCTTTGGATCTATCTTTAACCATGATACCACTATACTCAAAACCTTTATTAGCAGAAAAAGAGAATGATGTTGAGAGTATAGAAATTAGTAAAATTCTTATAAACATTTTATATCCTTATACATATATATTTATTTTATATTAGCATAAAAGTTGTGTGAATCAAGTGTAAAAAGGGAGAAATTTAAAAGAAAAGAAGTGATACGCTAGTAGGGGACATTGATTTACTTGCAAAGCAAGTGAAGCTGTGTCCCCAATAGATGATATTTATACGTTGTGTGCTACTTTATAGGTAGGATCATCTTCTTCATAAGTACAGAAAGGACCTGCTGATTTGAGTGTATTTTTACAGTCTTCAGAGAGGTGTCTAAGGGTAAGTTTTTTACCGGCTTTTTTATATTTATCCGTAATAGCATCGATAGCTTCAGCACCTGAACTGTCCATCACTCTGGCATCTTTAAAGTCTATGACTACCTCTTCAGGATCATTTTCTACATCAAAGTGTTCATTGAATGAAGTGACTGAAGCAAAGAAAAGTGGTCCTTCGGGTTCATATATCTTTCTTCCTTTTTCATCTATGTGTGTCTTAGCGAATACCTTGGCATGTTCCCATGCAAATACTAGTGCAGAGATGATGATACCAGCGATAACTGCTACAGCAAGATCGAAGAAAATCGTAATGACTGTCACGACCACAAGAACAAAAGCATCTGCTTTAGGCATGTGCTTGATACGCTTAATGGATGAAAATTCAAAAGTACCGATACTTACCATAAACATGATCCCTACAAGTACCGCTACAGGGATGACAGCGATAACACCGGAGAAACTGACTACCAATATAATAAGAAGTACTGCTGCTGTAAATGATGAAAGACGACCCAAACCACCGGAAGTGAAGTTGATGACAGACTGACCGATCATCGCACACCCTGCCATACCGCCAAAGAGACCCGAAGTTGAGTTCCCCACACCAAGAGCAATACACTCTTTGTTTGCAGAACCACGTGTGCCACCCATTTCATCCAAGACAGAAAGCGTAAGCAGAGATTCGATAAGCCCAACGAGTGCAACAATCAGTGCAGTAGGAAGAATGACCATCATGGAATCCCATGTGAACAGACTCATGTCAGGCATCATAAACGAAGGCATAGAGACATTGGAAAGATCTGCAAGATCACCGACTACTTTTGTATCGATATGCATGAAATAGGTGACAAGTGTAAGCACTACAATAGCAGCAAGTCCGGCAGGGACAGCTTTACTCACCTTAGGTAAATACTGCATGGTCGCCATGGTGAGAGCAACGATAATATACATAATATAGTTTTCTGAAAAAGAGGCAGAGATGATATCCATCCAAGAGCTGTATTGCTCTACGTTCTTAGGTGCAAGGAAAGGAAGCTGTGCCAATGCAATGACGATAGCCAAACCATTCAGGAAACCAAAGAGGGCAGGTTGAGGCACAAGACGGATAAACTTACCCATCTTAAAGAGTCCAATAACGATTTGAATAAGTCCTGCGATGATGGAAGTGAGCAGGATATAGTGCAGGATCATCATAGAGAGTGCTTCTTTGCCAAGCTCCGGATGCAGCTGAGCTGCAGAGAGTCCAAGACTTACAAAGACTACAGCCACGGCTCCGGTTGCTCCGGAGATCATCCCCGGTTTACCACCGATGAGTGCAGTAATAAGACCGATGATAAATGCACCATAAAGTCCAACCACAGGAGAAACCCCTGCAATGAACGAAAACGCTATCGCTTCAGGTACAAGTGCAACAGCTACAAGTGCACCGGAAAGAACGTCATTTTTAATATTTTGTTTTGAATAATTTTGAATGTTAAACAAAGTGATTCCTTACATATAATTATATGGTCGGAATTTTACCATAAATGTTTATGGTGAAGATTTATTATATTTCTAAAGAGGGATCCCGATATGGATACCCACGGTATAGTGTTCAGCTTCTTTGGTCTTGGAGTAGCCAATAACAGGACCGATATGATAGTTTTCTGAAACATCAAAAGTATAAGCAGCTTCCAAGTGTGTAGCATACTCTCTTTCCCATCCATGACCTTCATGGTTTGCCCATTCAAAGCCTGGGGAAACAGAAAGAACTAAATCTTCCATTGGATGTGCAGCCAATGTCACCATAGCACCATAATGTTTTTCATCAGTTACTATCATCTCGGCACCAAAACCTACTGAAAAGTATTTCTGAATGCCATCACCTTCTAATCTTTTTAAAAGATGTAAATGTAAATTTACACCTTCTTCATCTTCTGTTTTCAGATTTGCGTATCCCATAGAGACTCCAAGTTCCCATTCATGCAT
>JAYEOF010000005.1:0-2817 GCA_034722695.1 Campylobacterota bacterium | reverse complement strand
AAGAAAGATAAATCCTAAAGGATAAATAAAATGGGACAAATCATTAAAAATATTATTACTGGTAAATCCATTACAAAGCCTGATCCTGTAGATATAGAAGTTCCATTTGATGGAGGAGTAATGATCACAGAGACAGATACCGCTGGTATCATCACTTATGCCAATCGTAAGTTCAGAGAGATGACAGGCTATTCAAAAGAAGAACTCATCGGTTCACCTCACAGTATCAATAGACATCCGGATATGCCAAAAGCTGCTTTTAAAGGGTTGTGGGAGACCATCAAAGGCGGAAATTACTGGGAAGGTCTTGTTAAAAATATGAATAATGAGGGGAAATACTATCTTGTTGTTGTTTGGATCAAACCAAAATTTGATGAGAATAATAATATTGTAGGATATATTGCAGGACGTAAAGTCCCTGATAAAGATGCAATGAATGCTGCACTGGCAAAATATAAAGAAATGGTAGCTGCTGAATAATCAAGCAGCTCTTTAATGTTTAAAGGCTTTTTTTCGCTTCTTGCAAAGCAGCTATCACTGCATCTATATTTGCTTTAGGGATATGCACTTTCCAATCCGGTTCTTCTGCCCCAGCTTGAAGTGAAATACCTATACTTGCGACACTCTCACTCTTTGGACCATAAGGTTCTGATACTGTAGTCACAGTGATCTTTCCATCTTTTGTACCACTTAGTGTCATCTCATCTATGTTTGTTACTGTTCCGCTCATTTAAAATCCTTTATAGTTTTTTATACAAAATAATTATATCACAAATAGTTAATTATTTCTTACGCTTCAACAATCCTGCTATCTTCGCTTGCATACGCAACCACATTTTATGGTCAATAGCAGGGAAGCCGGCATAAGTCTTACCACCTTCAAGTGATTTCGTCACACCACCTTTTCCTGCTATAGTAGCAAATGCTCCTATCTCCAAATGTCCTGCTGTAGCACTCTGTCCACCCATAACTACATTTCTACCCAAGGTCGTAGAACCTGCAAGTCCTACCTGTGCAGCACAAAGTGTATGTTCACCTACATCACAGTTATGTGCAATTTGTATAAGATTATCTAACTTTGTACCTTTACGTATGTAGGTAGTACCAAATACTGCTCTATCTATGACACAGTTAGCTCCTATCTCTACATTATCTTCTACAACAGCATTACCATTTTGATAGATCTTTACATGCTCACCCATTTTGGTATGTGCAAAACCATAGCCGTCACAACCGATCACCGTACCACTATGTATGATACATTCAGAACCAATTTCAGTATGATGATACAGTGTCACATTTGGGTGAAGTAAAGTTCCGGAACCAACAGTCACATTATCACCTACATAGCACCCTGCTAAAATAATCACATTATCACCGAGTGTTACATTTTTACCAAAACGTACTCGTTTGTCTATGTCACATCCCTCACCCATGGTAGGATGTCCACCTTTGCTCTCCAGTTTATGTGCAAAGAACTTGGAAGCCAATGCCAATTTAAGATATGGTTCATCCGTGATAAGTGCTACTGTAGTAGACGGCAGTAACTCTGCATATTTCTCTTCTATAAGTACTGCTGCAGCTTTTGTTTGAGGAAGTTGATCCAGATATTTTTCTGAATTGAAAAAACTGAGTTGTGTAGGTGTAGCTTCGCTAAGCGTATGGATACCAGCGATATCGATGTCATTACCTTCAAAATTTAAACCGATATTTTGTATGATTTGGGAGAGTTTGTATGTCATATAAATCCTTATATCTCGTAGGGTGTTGTGAGGAGACAACACCCTACAGGCGAACTTTATCTTTCTATTGCAACCACACCACCACGTACGATCTCACAAGGATTATAACGCTGTGCAGCTTCGATGAAATGTTTAATACGTACCGGCTCATCTGCAACCTGTGCGATCACCATCTCTTTTCCTACATTTACGATACCACCATTATAGGCTGCACACAATGCAGCTATATCAGAAAGGTTTTCAGCAATAGGGAACTTTACAAGAACCATCTCTTTTTCAACCATCTCTTCATGTTCGATGACCTTATAGACAGGGATGAGCTTATGAAGCTGTTTGGTGATCTGCTCCATCACCTTAGGACTACCATTAGTTCCAATAGTAATATGTGACATTTCACTGCTAGGTATTGCAGCAACAGTCAATGAGGCGATATTATATCCTCGTGCTGCAAAAAGAGCAGTAATACGTGCAAGCACAGAACTCTCATTCATTACGATAACAGAAATAACTCTTCTTTCATTTTTCATTATTTCGCCTCCTTCTGTGGTAACATCATATTAAACAATGCTCCTCCTGATGGAACCATCGGAAGTACATCTTCAAAACGGTTGGTCTGTACGTTCATAAAACACACTTTATCTTGCTTAATGGCATCTTCTACCGCTGCATCAAACTCTGCTTTGGTCGTAACATCATAACCGATACCACCACATGCTTCAGCCAAGGCTTTGAAGTTTGGTTGAAATGTCAAGTCTGTTTCAGAATAACGTTTCTCATAAAAGAACGTTTGCCACTGTCGTACCATTCCAAGGAAATGGTTATTTAAGATAAGATTGATCACTGGTATCTTGTATTCAGCTGCCGTAACCAACTCTTGCATGTTCATCAAAATAGACCCATCACCAGTTACATTAATAACTGTCTTATCCGGAAATGCTCGTTTTGCTCCAAGTGCTGCGGGGAAACCAAAGCCCATCGTTCCTAATCCACCGGAGTTGATCCATTGACGTGGTCTGTCAAACGGATAGTGTTGTGCTGCCCACATCTGGTGTTGCCCCACATCCGAAGTGATGAT
>JAYEOF010000004.1:0-12110 GCA_034722695.1 Campylobacterota bacterium | reverse complement strand
CACTATTCACTATTCACAATTGACTAATTTTATTGCTATAATACCAAAATTAGATGAAAAAGGCTCTTTTTATGGATAAACATCTCATCGATGACATCAAGCATGTTTCACTCTCTATGTTTAACAAGAACTTCTTTGGTGTCTACCATGGTTCTATCTCTGCCCGAGTATCTGCAAGCGGATTTATTATCAATTCTAAAGATACTATCTTGGATGAAGTCACTAAAGAGTCGCTTGTGAGACTTGATTGTCAAAAAAGAGACTACCGCTGGAGTATGGCAAATGCTGATGTACATATACATGAACATATCTATGAGACCATCCCCAATGCCAAATATGTCTGTTACACCATGCCACCCTACGCAACAGCATATTCACTCAAACACGGCAAAGTTTCACCTCAAGACTATTACGGTAAACAACTTTTAGGGGAGATCATCGTCTATGATCCCAAAAACATAGAGGACTGGATGGAACGTGCGCCATACGAAATACCTCAGTTTTTTCAAAGACACGATACCCATCTCCTCCTCATTAAAGGCTTTGGACTTATCTCTTATGATAGAGATATCACTGAAATGGCAAAGAAAGTTTCTGTCTTGGAAAACTCTTGCAGGTTATTGGCTCTATCTGCAAATCTTTAGTTGGCATCGCAACAATTATTGACGTATGTAACGAGTCTCTTTTAGTTTTTCATTTACAGTAGTCAAATTATTTTTATCGATACTTTTTATAATACTAATACGTATAGGTTCATTTTTAAACCTGTTTTGAAAGTTTGCTGCAAGATTTTCCAGAGATTGCTTAGAGATAAGATATACCTCTTTGGCAGCAGGGACTTTAACCTCTTTTATCACCACGACAAGCGTGTTGTCCCTTCTCTTCCAGATACCAGAACCTTCTACACGCAGATCTTTAATAAAAGCATCACCTTTTTGAAGACTTACAAGTATGACAATAGAAAAGCTATGGTCTGCATTCAGATATAGATATTCCTTTTCTGTAGTTGCAGTATCATTGTTTAGCGAATGTGTTACAGCCTGCCATTTCCCTACAATTCCGTTGGGACTCATAGCACTAAGCTCTAACATAAATAGTAAGATCATCATTAACACTTTCATCATCTCTCCTTTACAGTTATATATTATAATAAAATATAACTGTTAATCATGTGTTAACAGTGTAGTAAAGCATACTTTTGTTATACTCCATCAAATAAAACACCTAATATTGGACAAGTGTATGAATCAGACAAAAAAACGTTTAAAAATCATTAAGCTCGCTATCTCAATTACAGATATAGAGACTATACAACTTCAAGTATTGAAACTTAGCCCTCTTAAAACAGATACAAAGATCCAGGAGATCATCGCAGGACTTCAATCAGAGAACTATGCTCAGACACAAGCACTTATCACTACCTATATAGAAATGCCTATGGAAGAGATACTTCAAAGGACCTCCCAAGAAGCAAGACAACTTAAAAAAGAGGAAGAGAGAGCTATCATTGAAGAGTTTGACCTTTTTGTGACAACACCTGAGAAGAAAAAAGAAAAAAAGAAAGAATTTTTTGATTTTAGTACGTTGACATCTGAAGATATTCCAAGACAAGAACAAGGGACTATTGATTTTGATGCACTGCTTAATATTGAAGCTGATGATATTCTATCTGACAATATAGAACCGGATATCAGCCATACACTAAAAGATACTTTTTTTGATATTCCTGAACAACACGCTGAAAATACAAAAGAGAACCCTATAGATACAGCATTCATACCGAAAGATGCTTTTTTTGACGAAGAGTTACCTGTCGTTCAAGAGGTACAAAAAGAAAAAATTGTATATGAAGAAGAAACGATAGTCCCTTCTGAAGAGCATAATAAAGAAACCATTCAAGAAGAATCGACCATAATTCCATTTGATGAAAATATACCTTCTCAGTACAGAGCCATCCCATACATAGATCAAAAATTTAAAAATATGCATACTCAATACCCGCCCGTACAGGAGAGTGATGAGAACTTCTCCTCAGTCAATGCATGGTTATTGCAAATAAGTAATGATGGTTATACCAATGATGAAGTGGAAGAGATGATCAAGTATATTGCAAAATTGACTGAAGCAGACAACCTGTCAGAAGCCGCACAGCTGCTTCTTATTTCCGGAGCAACAAAATCAAAATTTGCACAATTCATGTTAGCCAGAGCACTTTACAAAGGTGAAGTACTTCAAAAAAATCTTCCTGAATCCTTTACGCTCATCAACCGTTTAGCCATGGATGATGACTACCCTGAAGCTATCTGTGACTTAGCACAGTTTTATGAAAAGGGTATCGGTATCCACAAAGATAAGAAAAAAGCAGAGGAGCTCTACAAATCTGCAATGGAGCTAGGCATAAAAAGAGCAACAGGTCATTATGAACGTATCAGAAAACAAAACCGTAGTGTCTTGTCTGCCTTTAAAAAATAAAAGCACTCTCTTATTAAGGTCGTGCTGAACTTGTTTCAGTATCTAAAAACTGATCAAACTCAATTACTTATGGATCCTGAAACAAGTTCAGGATGACGGAGTAGTAATTTATACTTTTTTTATTCCTTCATACGCAACCTCTATCATCTTATCTATCTCTTCATAAGTGATAGTGTATGGAGGCATAAAGTAAATAACATGCCCAAGTGGTCGAAGTAAAACCCCCTGACTTAAAGCATATTCATAGATACGTAGACCTATCCGCTCCTGAGGTTCATACCCTTTGAGTTCTACTGCGGTGATCATACCTTGCTGTCTTATCTCTTTTACATTAGAAAGGTCTGAGAACTTTTCCAGCATCTCTTTAATGTAAATACGTTTCTTCTCATTTTCACCCAGTATATCATTTTGTTCAAATATCTCTAACGTAGCCAAAGCAGCAGAACAAGCCAAAGGATTTCCTGTATAGCTGTGAGAATGCAAAAAAGCCTTATGTTCATTATAGTCACAGTAAAAGGCATTGTAAACTTCATCTGTTGTCATCACTACTGACAGAGGTAGATACCCACCGGTGAGCCCTTTAGAGAGTGTCATGAAATCTGGTGAGATATCTGCATGTTCACAGGCAAACATTCTACCTGTACGTCCAAAGCCTGTCATGATCTCATCTGCTATCAGATGCACATCATACTTTTTTGTCAATGCTCTTGCCCCTGCTAGATAATTAGGATGATACATATGCATCCCCCCTGCTCCCTGAATAAGAGGTTCAAGTATCAATGCTGCTATCTCATGAGCTTTCTCCTGCAATACTTTTTCTAAAGCTGCTAAAGCTTCTTTTGCTGATGTCTCACTCTGGTCTTTAGGTACAGGCACTTGCATATTTGCTATAAGCAATGGTTCATACGTCTCTTTATAAAGTGCTACATCTCCTACGGAGAGTGCACCTATGGTCTCACCATGATAAGAGTTTGTCAAAGAGAGGAAAAGAGGTTTACGTTTTCCTCGGTTAAGATGATAATGGTAACTCATCTTCAATGCTGCCTCTACCGCACTTGAGCCATTGTCAACATAAAATACTTTTTTCAATTCTTGAGGGGTAAGATTGACAAGTTTATGTGCCAACTCAACTGCCGGCTCATGTGTAAAACCTGCTAAGAGCACATGTTCGAGTGTGTCAAGCTGGGCTTTGACCCTGTTGTTTATTGTTTCATTGGCATGTCCAAAAAGATTGACCCACCAGGAACTGACCGCATCTATATAACTGTTACCTTCAAAGTCATAAAGGTAAACACCTTTTCCTGACTTAATAGGCACAAGAGGCAGTGTCTCATGATCTTTCATTTGTGTACAGGGATGCCAAATCACTTCCAGGTCACGCTGCATCATTTCACTGTTTTTACTTATCATACTTTATTAGCTCCATTTCCATTATGTTTACAAGGTTATTTGGGTAAAATTATACAAATTTTTCGATAGAAGGCAGATGAAGTATGATTAGTTGGATGCAAAAACACAATAAATACTTGGTATGGACCATATGGGTAGCAACAATCGCATTTATTGGTGCAGGTTTTGTAGGATGGGGAAGCTATAGTTTTGGTTCTAAAGCAGGTAATGTTGCCAAAGTTGGTAACATTGAAATTACACAACCCAAACTCAATATGGTTTACAGCAATATATACAGTCAGTATAATGAGATGCTACAGGGTAAGCTTGATGATAAAAAAGCAAAAGAGATGGGATTGATCAAACAAGCATTTGCTACACTGGCAACACAGGCAAAGATACTTAACTATGCTCAAGATCTTGGCATTGTCGTTTCAGATGAAGAAGTAGCGAAAGTACTTGAAGAGATCAAAGGTTTCCAAAAAGACGGTCTGTTCAATAAAGAGATCTATGATGGTTACCTTAAGAGCCAAAGACTTAAAGCACAAGTTTTTGAAGCTACATTGAGAGATGATCTTACTATCAATAAAACGCTTGCATTACTTCAAACTGAAAGCTTACCTCTTGAAATAGAGACTGTTTCTGCAGCGATGAATGTAGCTGACAAACTTACTTACAAAGTGTTGACAGCTTCAGATATCACTTTCACAGCAGATGAAGCTAAACTTAAAGCATATTGGGAAACACAAAAAGAAAACTTTATGACAAGCAAAACATATGCACTCTCTATTGTCTGGACACCAACCAGTGAAACAGTGATCACCGATGATGAATTAAAAGCTTTTTATGAAGCAAACACCTTCAACTACACAGATGCCAGTGGAAAACAACTTCTTTTTGATGCAGCTAAAGAGAATGCAGGTAGAGACTTAAAACTTAAAAAAACAAAAAAAGCTGCACAAAAAAGTTATATTGCATTTAAAAAAGGTAAGCTTGAAAGTTCTGAAAACACTACGCTTCCAGTGGGTGATCTTAAACTGACAAAAGAACTTTGGGATGAAATCGGACAAAAGAGCATAGACGACATTCTTAAACCTAAAGTTGTTGGA
This sequence comes from Campylobacterota bacterium, assembly GCA_034722695.1. GTDB lineage: Bacteria > Campylobacterota > Campylobacteria > Campylobacterales > Sulfurovaceae > Sulfurovum. The sequence goes on along the minus strand of JAYEOF010000004.1, from coordinate 7,140 downwards.
GACCAATATGCTACAGTAAAGATCAACAGTATTAAAGAGCCTGAAGTAATGAGCTTTGAAGAGGCAAAAGAAAAAGTAAGAGAAACCTATACTGTACAAGCTAAAAAAGAGGCCCTTTTGACACTTGCTGAGTCAACACTTAAAAACTTGGATGAGAGTAATGCAACAGTTTCAGATTTCATGACTTTAGAGAAATATGACAACCTAAAATCACTAAATTCAGAAGAAAGTTTACAATTTTTACAAAAACTCTTTACATCTTCAAAAGAAACGGGTATTATTAGCATAACGGAAAAAGTGATAGTTTATAATATCATGGAACAAAAACTTCTACCAATGGATGCAAACAAGACAGATTTTGTAAAAGATAATGTCAATCAAATGAAAAAAAGAACATTTGAAACTAACCTTATAAAAATGTTAGATGAAAAATACCCTACAGAAGTGTATATGGAAGGACTTACAAATTGAGTGATACAGTTTTAGCTATAGATATCGGTTCAACTAAAATATGTGCAATCATAGCTGAAATTGAAGAAGGTAAAGTCCAAATACAAGGTCATGGTATTGCTAAATCCCAAGGGATTAAAAAAGGTGCCATAACCAACATTGAACTTGCATCTAAAGCTATTAAAAAAGCTATCAACGATGCAAAACGTATCGCCGGAAGCAATATGACTTCTGCCACAGTTTCTATCTCCAACGCATATGCAAAAAGTCTGAATTCTACAGGTGTTGTCAACATACCACATAAAGACATCTCTATTAAAGAGATCAATCGTGTTATGCAAACAGCACTCTATAATGCGAATGTACCAAATGAATATGAAGTAGTACATGTATTGCCATACAACTTCAGAGTAGATGATCAGGACTTTATAGAAGATCCATTTGGTATGAATGCCTCTCGTATGGAAGTAGATGTCAATATCATCATGACACAAAAATCAAATCTTTTAAATCTTAAAAAAGCAGTTCGCTCTGCAGGTGTTGAGATAGATGGTATCGTGCTTAGCGGATATGCTTCTGCTATCGCAACCATGGATGAAGATGAAAAAGAACTTGGTGTTGCGGTCATTGACTTGGGTGGACAGACAAGTAATCTTGTCATACACACAGGTAACTCCATCAGATATAATGACTTCCTGGGTGTGGGTTCAAACCACATCACCAATGACCTCTCTATGGCACTGCATACACCACTGCAAATTGCAGAAAATGTAAAAATACGTCACGGCAACCTCATAGAGACCAGTAATGAGATCATAGAACTTCCTATTATAGGAGATGAAGAGAATCGCAATAATGTTTCATTGGAGATAGTCCACTCTGTGATCTTCGCCCGTGTTGAAGAGGCATTGATGATACTGGCAAAATCTCTTGAGAAATCTGCACTCAAAGAGCAGATAGGTGCTGGCATCATCCTTACCGGAGGGATGACAAAACTTAAAGGTATCAGGGAATTGGCACAATCTATTTTCCCTGCTATGCCTGTACGCATTGGGAAACCAAGTGATATTGAGGGGCTATTTGATGAACTTAAAGACCCTTCATATTCAACAGTTATAGGTTTACTACTTTATAAAGCAGGTGCACATACACAGTACGAAATCAATTTCCAACAAGAGTTATTACACTCTAAAATCGGATTTGAAGATAATCTTGGTGATATTAAGCTAGGAAATACTGTCAAAGAAGTAGTAGAGAGTAGAGAGCCAAACCTAGAAAAGAAGCAAAAAGGTGGTTCTGCTGATTCTGAATCAATCATTTTTAATGATTTGCCAGATATCGGGAGTGAAAACAGTAACCCATTTAAAAAGTTAGCCAACTGGGCAAGGCAACTTTTTTAATTAGGTAACATAATTTAAATACATCAAAAAGGGGGATAAAATGGAAGAGTTTGAAATCGACATAGTCGAAACCAAATGTAATACAAATGGCGCAAAGATAAAGGCAATCGGTGTTGGTGGTGGTGGTGGTAATATGATCAACCACATGATAAGTGAGGGGATCAACAGTATAGATCTCATCGTTGCGAATACTGATTCTCAAGCATTAGATTCATCACTTGCACCATACAAAATGCAACTGGGTATTAATGCGACAAGAGGTCTTGGAGCAGGTATGGTTCCTGACAAAGGTAGAGAAGCTGCACTTGAAAGTTTTGAAGATATCAAATCGATGCTTGAGGGTTCTGACATTGTATTTATCTCTGCCGGTCTTGGTGGTGGAACAGGTACAGGTGCGGCACCTATCATCGCACAAGCTGCTAAAGAGATAGGTGCATTGACTGTTTCTATCGTAACAAGTCCTTTTAAGTTTGAAGGTAGAAAAAGAACAAAACTTGCAAAAGAGGGTCTAGAAGAACTCAAAAGAGAGAGTGATTCCATCATCGTTGTTCCTAATGAGAAACTTCTTTCTATCGTTGAGAAAAATCTTGGTATCAAAGAGAGCTTTAGAATGGTAGATGATATTCTTGCTCAAGCTGTAGGTGGTATCTCAAAGGTGATCCTTTCTCATGGAGATAATGATATCAATCTTGACTTTGCCGATGTAAAAACAGTCATGGGTCATAGAGGCCTTGCTCTTATGGGTGCAGGTTATGCTACAGGAACCAATGCTGCATATGACGCAGCAAAAGCTGCTATTGAGTCTCCACTGCTTGACAATATCTCTATTGATGGTGCGATGGGTGTACTTGTACACTTTGACATTCATCCTGATTATCCTATTATGGAGATCGGTGAGGCAATGAGTATCGTTGAAGAGAGTGCAGATGAAGATGCAGCTGTTATCTTTGGTACTACTACCAATGATAACATGGATATAGATGAAGTAAAGATCACTATTATTGCTACTGGTTTTGAAGACAAGGATACTGTTGCTGAACCAACAATTAAAAAGCAAGAATCACTTCTGGGTACAGGTGCTACCAACATCAATACTATTAGAGCTGCAAACAAAATGGTAGTAGGTGGCTATAATGGTGATCATGAAGACATTTTAGATGTACCAACATTCCTTAGAAAGCAAATGGACTAAGTAAACCTTTTTATACACAATTAAAACAGAGAGACTCTTCCCTCTCTGTTCCCCTAACTATTTATCATCCTCTTAATATTAACAATTTTTTGCTATTATTATTCAAACTTTTCACATTTAGGAAATAAGATGAAATATATCAATAAACTTTCAACTGTGGCTACAGCTACCGGACTTGGAGCACTACTTGCAACAGGTATAACAGGATGTGGCGACAACACTCAACAACAGCAGGAGCAAGCACAAGCCAAAGGTGCTTTTATCATCATCGAGGAATCTGCTCCCGGGAAATATAAGATCAAAGATGAATTTCCTGCAGATGAAACACGCATTGTACTTAAAAAGCTGGACGGCACCGAAAAAGTACTTACTAAACCTGAATTGGATGCGCTCATTAAAGAGGAGGCTGCCAAAATAGACGATGGTACTTCCAATCTCACGAAAGAGAATCCACCACAGGCAAGTCAGGGTATGGGTCTTGGTGAAACTATTATGGCAAGTATGGCTGGTGCGATGCTCGGTGCCTGGATAGGTAACAAGCTTTTTGGAAACCAAAACTACCAAAACAACCGAAAAGCAGGATACAAATCTCCTTCAACTTACTCAAAAAGTCAAAAAAGTTTTAATAAACCCAGAAAAAGCAGCAGTTCTAAAAAAAGTGGTTTCTTTGGTGGGAAAAAGAGTAGTGGTTCTCGTAGCTCTTATGGTGGATAATAGATGTTAACTTTACAAAAAACCACAGCACTTGACACAGACTACCTTGAAACTTTAGGTTTCGTATGGCATACAGACAGTGATGAAACATCTTATATCTCTGATGAGCTTGTTGTCATCTCGGAACATGAAGCAGAAGCATATTATGAAGCAACAAATGAACTCTATGATATGTTTGTTGAAGCAGCAGAGCATGTGGTGGAGAATGATCTTTTTCATGAAATAGGGATTCCTTTTAATCTTATAGATGTCATCAAAGAGTCATGGGAAAATGATGTACATTGGCACCTCTACGGTCGTTTTGACCTTGCAGGCGGTATAGATGGAAAGCCTATCAAACTTTTAGAGTTCAATGCAGATACACCTACTGCACTTTTTGAGACCGCTATCATCCAGTGGGCCATGCTCAAAAAAAACAACCTGGAAGAAGAGAGTCAATTTAACGCACTCTATGAAGCACTCGTTGACAACTTTAAAAGACTTGTCACACTTGAAGAAGATGTCTCTACTTTTGAAGAACGTTATGATGGATGGTCTTTCCTGTTCAGTTCTGTCAAAGGCAATTCTGAAGAAGAGAATACAGTCAAACTTCTGCAACACATTGCTACAGAAGCCGGTTTTGAAACTGAATTTGCATACATTGATGACATAGAGTTCTCAGATGAGGATGGCATTGTGTATAATGATAAAAGTTACGAACTCTGGTTCAAACTCATCCCTTGGGAAGACATTGCACTAGAAGAGTCAGACTTGGCAATGCTTCTTACAAATATCATCAAAAGCCAAAAAGCCATCATCTTCAATCCAGCCTACACCCTGCTTTTCCAAAGCAAAGGCTTACTCAAGATCCTATGGGACCTGTATCCAAATCACCCTCTTCTACTTGAAAGCTCCTTTGAGCCTTTAGTAGGTCAAAAACAAGTCAAGAAACCTATCTTTGGAAGAGAAGGTGGGAATGTGAGTATTTTAGATGAAAATGCAACGGCCATGGAGAGTGTAGAAGGTGACTATGAAAACCATAAGATGGTTTATCAAACCTACACAGAGCTTGCAACAGATACACAAGGTCTAAGCTATCAGGCAGGTGTATTCTATGCCTATGAAGCGTGTGGACTTGGATTTAGAAAAGGTGGAAAGATTTTAGATAATATGTCTAAATTTGTTGGACACCTGGTGAAGTAGTCTATTAAAGTATACACACCATTTGTGATACATCTACATCATATTATGGATATTATTTTACCAATTTTTCACGAATTATTTTTGCACGCTTGAGAAGTTCTGGTGTTTCTTCTATAGCTGTAGTAATGTTTAAATCTTTATGCACATCTTTTAGTACGATATTCTCTGCTTGTAACCATTTAACGTAATCGGGTTGAACATCACTACAAGCTGTGATGACTTTAGTGTTTTTATCGAGTCGTTGTTGTGGAGTTTCTATATCACCTTGATTATGAGAGAATTCTCTCATTTGTACTATCATATTACACTCAACCTCATCGGAATACAGTGAGGTGAGTAGTAAAGCTGTTATTATTATTTTATACATTTAGAAATCCTTTTAATACTTCAATACCATTGTCTGAAAACAATGCTTGAAGCTGTAACAATTTATTGAGCATCTGCTGAAGTAGTATTTCCCTCTTCACTTAGCTCTTTGTTCCCACACTCTACAGAAATGACCTCAACTTCATTACTATCGATTCTCGCAGCAGTAAGTTGTCCATCCCATAAACACCCCGTATCTAGAGCCAATACATGTTCATCTTCATAGAAACCCAATGTTGACCAGTGTCCAAAAATAATCTTCATATGAATATCTTTTCTGTTCTCACTCTCGAACCAAGGTTTGAGTCCTTTGACGCTAAGTGCTACTGTAGGTGCACCCTTTTGATCAAAATCCAATCTGTGGTCTTTATAGCAAAAACGCATACGGGTAAAGGCACTTACGATATAACGGTCTATATCTGTTTTACTTGATTCTCTGTTAAAACGCTCTATGCCACTTTTAAACATCTTTTCAAGCCATACTTCGGCATGGTCACCTTGCAGTTTCTCCTCTACTCTCCTTGCATAACGGATCGCCATACCCAGATCGAACTCCGGAGAGATACCTGCATGTGACATACAGTAGCCCAGTTGATAATCCACATGTAGGAATTTCTGCTCCCTAAGCCAATCTATGAGCTTTTTTGCATTGGGTGAATCGAGTATTGGGTCAATGCTAGGATTGGACTTTTTGATACCGTAATAAGCTGCTATAAGGGTAATGTCATGATTACCAAGCACTATCTCTACACTTTCTCTTATGCTATATAGATATTCCAGTGTTTCAAGAGAGCCTTCTCCTCTGTTGACCAAGTCACCAGCTACCCAAAGTTTGTCTTTACTTGGATCAAATGATATCTTCGTAAGTAATTCTCTAAAGTATCTGTAACATCCCTGAATATCTCCTACCGCCCAAACTGCCATTACAGACCTAACCTCTCTTTATACTGAGTACATTTCTCTTCAAACTTCATTTTAGCATAAGCTGCTGATGGTGAAGGCAGATACACTGTCTCTATCTCAAGATGGGCAAAGTGTATCTTAAAAAGCGCTTCTGATTTTTTACCTGTAAATGCTAATTTTTTGATGCTGGGATACTTTTCTAAAAAAGATGTAAGGTCGTTCACCGCTTCACTTTCTAACGAACTGTCAAGAGAGTTGTCACGCTGACAGCTTTTTATCATATCCCAAAGTCCAAACTTGCACTCCTTAAGTAACCATATCTTCTGATCGCGATTGTTGACAGGATACTCTGTTACAGCATGAAGGATCTTCCAGAACTGGTTACTCGGATGTGCATAATAAAAGTTTTTTTCAAAAGATTTGATACTTGGGAAAGAGCCAAGTATCAAGATCTCAGTATCTTTAAAAACTATAGGTTTGAATGGGTGCTCTAATAATTTTTGTTCCAAGTTAATTCCTCTACGCGTAGGGTGGGTTGACCCACCATTAGATGATAGCGCTAAATGATGATTTGGTGGGTAAACCCACCCTACTTACACGCTTTTTGCATATTTCGTACGATCAATACTAAAAGTGCCACGGAAAATATCTTAAAGTTGATCTCAGACCCTTTATGGGTATTGATAAAAGCTTCACTCTGTGTCATCGCTTCACCCGCCATTTGCATAGTAAGTATATCGGGGATGTAATACTGTGAAAAAAGTAACCCTGTAGCAATAACAAAAAACGTAGCCACTTGAGTAATGGTATCTCTCTCAAACTTTTTATACTTATAGCCCTCATAAAGTGCTACTGCTACAAGTACAATATTTACCAGATATGAGAGTCTCACAAAGTTCTCTGTCATAATGAGCCCTTCCTGATAGTGACTCA
>JAYEOF010000003.1:0-2849 GCA_034722695.1 Campylobacterota bacterium | reverse complement strand
AACATTCCTAAAAACTCAATGGCATTTTCAGCACAGGGATCTTTACAGGAAAAACACATCGTCTGATGCCAGCTCATACACCCCAAGACATCTATCTCTATCTTTGCATCTATTTTTTGCATCGCTTCTACTTGAAGCACATCAAACTCACACGCTATGGCACAATCATCACAAAAGGTACATCCACTTACACTAAGGTCAAGTTTAGGTGTACCGTCTTCCTGAATGATAATGATCTGCTCTTCGCAAATGGTTGCACATGGTTTATCTTCACACTCTGTACAGCCTTTGAGAAAAGCACTTTCATCCACATAATAAGGGGGTCGCAAGATCTTCGCTTGTTTGGATTCTCTTGCTTCTCCCTTAAAAGAGGAAGTAAGAGAACTAAAAAGTTCTCTTCTCTCCATGCTTAGTGGTCTAAACTACCGGCAGCAGAACCTTTATTTGCTTTATCTGCTTCGGTAACATGTGACGCATCACCTAGAGTATCCAGGTCATTATTCATGCTATCATACCAAGTAGAAGAGCTTGCACCATCTTTGTCTGAAAAATCAGCCTGGAATGTATTTGATACAACCAAAGCACCTGTTGATTGTGGTGCATGACACTGAGTACAGCTAAATCTTGACATAGACAACTTATCCAACTTCTGAATAGCTACCTCATTTTTATCACCATCAGTAACTCTTTTAAAATCTTGACCTTCTAACTTATGTTTAGGTCTAAAATCTGTAAAGTGAGATAGAGGGATCGGTGTAGAACCTATACCTGCAGCTTTAGCTGCTTCTGGCATATGACATCCAACACACTGGTTATTACCTGTTGTAATAGGAAGTAAACCTTCCACTGAATGAGGGATCATCGGCGGAGCATCCTGAAACGCTCTTTCGATTCTTTTACTTGTTCCCGGTGCTGCATCGTTATACTGTACTTTCACAGCAGTTGTATCATCTTCTGCATATAGATTTGTTTTTCTCAAACCAAAGGTTACTTCAGTAATCTCTTTTTTGTTACCTAGATCATCTTTTTTAAGGTTTTCTGCTGAGTTAGCCTCTTTATTGATATCTACAACATCTGCTGCATAAAGAGTTGAACCCATTAGCAATGAACCTAATGCTAGTATCTTAATCATCTTTGTCATTTTTTCTCCTTTTTGTTATCTTCTTCTTTGGCTCAGAAGTGTTTACTTCTTGCCAAAAGAACGAATACTGAATCCTAAAGCATCATCATCACAGACATCTACACAGCGACCACAGTTGGTACACTCTCCGTCCGTAACTGAAATACTCTTCTTGTCGATCATATGTAAAACCTGATTTTCAGGACAAACTACTTTACATTTCATACAGGCAGTACAGGCTTCATGGTCATGTTTGACCCTTATAAGACTTGCCTTGCCGATGAGTGAATAGCTTGCTCCCAATGGACATAAGTGTCCACACCAACCATTTTTAACCCCAAAGAGGTCAAAAAGGAATATCGCAACAATTACCGCGATCCCTGCACCAAAACCAAAGATAATACCTCTTTGCATAATGGTAATAGGGCTCAGTACTTCAAAAGCAGCGATACCGACTACAGCAGAGACAATAAGTCCCAATACCATGATCCAGTATCGTGCCTTTCTTTTGATAAATCTATAGTTCACTTCCTCTTTATCAAGATCGAGTTTACGTCTGAGCCAATTGGCTAAGTCTGTCACCATATTAATAGGACAAACCCAGCTACAAAAGGCACGACCACCCACTACGAAATAGAAGAGCGTGATTATCAAAGCCCCCAAAAGTACATCTGCACCTAAGACAAACCCTGTTGCCAACACTTGCAGTGTCGTATAAGGGTCTGCCAAAGGTATCACACCAAAAAGAACAGAAGAGCCAAAAGTTCCGGCCAAGATATTCCAACCCCAGGCATTGGCACCAAAATAAAGTACCAATATCCCGATCTGAGTTACCCTTCTAAGAAGTAGATATTTAATATTACTCATCAATACAACTCCTCAGTATTCAGATAATCTTCTGAGCTCTTTTTAGAGATCTCAGTGGTTGTCTCTTCAGCCTGGGCATTTTCAAGACGTTGTTCATCTGCTTTATCCCAACCTTTAACATAATGAGAACCTGCTTTACCTTGTGAAACCTCATGAGGTAACACAAAGATAGCCGGTTTCTCAGTGACACAAGCCATTTCACAAAGTCCACATCCTGTACAAACATCATCATGAACGATAGGCAACAAGAAAGCATGCTTCCCTGTTCTCTCGTTTTTCGCATATTCTAAAGTTATGGCTTCATCAAGCAGTGGACAGGCACGGTAACAAGCGTCACACTGTATGCCCCAAAAGGCAATACATGACTCTTTATGCACCACAGCCAATCCCATACGAGATTTGTTAATGTCAAGTTCTTCTTTCTCATCCAAAAGACTAGGCATATCCAATGCCCCCGATGGACACACCGGTACACAAGGGATATCTTCACACATATAACAAGGTACTTCTGTTGGTATAAAGTATGGTGTACCAATTAACTTATGGTCACCACCTTTTGCCATTAGAAGTGTCCCCGGTCTGGCTTTCCCAGTCTCTTTATCTATATTGGTATCACGGTTTTGACACGCCTCAGCACAAAGACCACACTTAATACAAGCGGTCAGGAAATCTTCTTCCTTGATCGCTCCGGGAGGTCTAAGTACCAATGGTGATGCTTTTACTTCATCACTGTAACCACTCCACAACAATCCACCAAGAGCTGTTAAGCCTACGCTTTGAAGGGTCGTCGCAAAAAACTTTCGTCTATTGTTGTCAGAGTTAGCCACTGTTATGCCTTATAGATCTTAACTGCACACTTCTT
>JAYEOF010000002.1:0-12151 GCA_034722695.1 Campylobacterota bacterium | reverse complement strand
GACGTTCTTTGAGGTTGTTTGTTACTGTTTTGGCTATGGCTCCTACTGCCTCTATATTTGCATCTAAAGTATAGGTTTTACCCTTAGAAGTAAGTGTGGCATGTGCTCTGGCTACTTCACCTACAATACCAAATTCAGCACTGTAATTAGCTTCTATATTTTTTGCATGTAGCGCAGAGGTAAAAAACATAAGAATAGAAGAGATAAAAACAAAAGTGATTCTTATCATTCCAGTATTCATTTTAAATAGTTTTTTCTTTTTCTTTGAGAATTTCTTCAAGTAGTTTTGTCTGTTTTTTAAGTTCTAAATGTTTCTCTTTGTTGGTAATGATGTGTTCAAGTAAAAGGACAGCCACCAGACCTGGTAATGCACCGACAAATGCAGAGATAATAGCAGAAAATAAAGATGTTTGATAAAAAGAGAGAAAAGAGGTGACCGCACCGATGAGCACGGTAGCCCACGCGACACCTAAAAGAAAGTTGACCACGAAACCTAAGGATCTATCTTTCAGTCTCATAGCCTAGCCACTGAAACCAAAAGGTCTTAGTGATCATCCTCTATTGCTACAGCACCTGCAAGGTAAACATAAGTAAGAATCATAAATACAAAGGTTTGCAAAAATGCCATAAAAGTAAGAAGTATAAGTGGTGTAATAGGAATGATCCATGGAGTTAACATTAAAAGAACCCATAAGAAGAGGTCATCACCTTTTATGTTACCAAAAAGTCTAAATGAGAGTGAAATAATACGAGAGAGGTGTGAAACAAACTCAATTGGATACATTAAAAGTGACATTGCAAATTTTGCTATCGGGTTCATCTCTCCAAGGTGTACAAAGTTTTTAAAGTAGTTAAACGCACCTTGTGCTTTAACTCCTTCATAGTTGTAGTATAAAAAAACAACTAGCGCAAGTATAAGTGTTACATTAATATTTGATGTAGGAGATTCAAACCCTGGAATAATACCAATAAGGTTATTGATAAGTACAAACAGACCAATCGTTGCAACCAAAGGAAGATACTTACGTGCATGTTCCTCACCAATAACATCTCTACCCATAGCAATCACACCACCAAGATAAGCTTCCATCACATTTTGCGTAGTACCTGGTACTGCTCTAAGACTTTTTGTCGCCATTTTTGCAATTACAAGTATAATGATCGCTACTAATACTAAGTGTGAAACAAACAACATCTGACCATGACCGAAAATAGCACCCAGGTAAGTAAATATACCTTCCATAAAACATCCTCTTGTTAATATTTGCTTGTATTATACAAAAATTGTACTAAGTACTCGATTAAAAAAGTCTGCTTCTACTTATATTTTTAATAATTTCTCCTGTCCCAAACGATAGAGTGCAAAATCATATTTTACAGGATCATTATTATCCCATTTTTTAAATCTATCCGTTAATTCTAAAACAGCTTTCATATCATAACTTTTACGCTTGAGTAAACCCAGCTTTCGTGACATTTTAAATGTATGTGTATCCAGAGGCATGAGCAAGTCTTTTTTATCTATCTTAGTCCATAATCCCATATCAAGTTCATCTTTGCGAACCATCCAACGCAGATACATCATATATCGTTTGTACGTTCCTGCACTATTTATTTTTTTAGATGCAGAGCCTATAAGAAAGTTATATCCTTGTGTCTCATAAGGATAAACGGTTCTTAAGGTATGTATGAAATACCATAGGCCATCTAAAATATTATGCTCTTTTTTATACCCTTCATAAAAGATATTTTCAATGCTGTCTATGGTTTTCAATCGTTTTAATGCAACAAACAGAGCAATTACATCTTCAGATTTTTGAAAACGATAATAATGCTTTGAGAGTGTAGCTTTAATATTTTTTTCACTCTCATCAAGTAAAGAAAAATCTAATGATTCTAAAAATTTCACAATGAGTCCTGCATTACCATAAGCAAACAGTGCACAAATAAGAGCAATAGACTCTTCTTGATATTTGGAAGCTATAAGAAGTGGGTCTGGTTTTTCGTAGGAAAGTTCTGTAGGGTTATTTCTTGTGTGTACTTCTTTGTCCAGAAGAATTTTAACTTCAGATAATTTCAATTATTATTCCAATCATTCGTAACACGTAGCACGTAACACATCGTCCTAAAACGTAAAATGCTCACCCAAATAATGTTTTCGTACATTCTCGTCATTTGCGATCTCATCACTGCTCCCGGTAGCAAGCATCTCTCCCGTACGCATTACATAGGCTCTATCACAGATACCCAGTGTTTCACGTACATTATGATCTGTTATGAGTATACCCATATCCAGATCCACAAGCTGTTTGATAATGTTCTGAATATCAATAACCGCAATAGGATCTACACCGGCAAAGGGTTCATCAAGCAGTAAGAATTTAGGTTCACCTACCAACGCTCTGGCTATCTCTACTCTTCTTCTCTCGCCACCACTCAGACGTATTCCCTCACGGTTACGGATAGGTTCTATATTGAAAATTTCAAGCAGTTTTTCTATACGTGGTCCAATGATCTCTTCTTTAAGATTCAGGGCCTCCGCTGCGATAAGAAGATTCTCTTCAACGGTAAGGTCTTTAAAAATGCTTGACTCTTGAGGCAAGTACCCTATTCCCATCTGTGCACGTTTACTTAAAGGCAGTTCAGTTACATTTTCACCATCTAAAAAAACTTCTCCGCTCGTCGCTCCGGTTAAACCGCAAACCATATAAAAAGATGTGGTTTTACCTGCACCGTTAGGTCCTAAAAGTCCAACGATCTCTTTACTCTTAACTTGAAGAGAAATATCATGAACTATTTTGGTTTTTTTAATTGTTTTAGAAAGGTTAATGGCTTCAAGTGTATGCATTATATCTCTATCCTGTAGATTCTACTATTTTCTTTGGATTCTATATCTATCGTGATAACATTATAGCCTACACCTTCTAAAAAGGCTTTAAGTGTATCGGAACCCCACTCTACCATATGCCAGCCTTCTTTCTCAAACTCTTCAAAAAGTCCCAGTTGCATGAACTCTTCATGGTCTAGTCGGTAAAGGTCATAATGATACAGGCTACTGCCATCTTCTGTTCCATAACATTGTTGCAAAGAGAAAGTGGGAGAAGTGACTTCACCTTCTATCCCTTTTGCTTTTGCTATGGCTTGTGTGAGTGTGGTTTTTCCTGCTGCAAGGTCACCTCTTAGAAATACGATGGCATTAGAGGGAAGCACATCATTCAGATATGATACAACTTTATCTAATTCAGACAATGATGCTGTTATTTCCATATCTATTCCTCGTAGGGTGCGTTTGCTAACGCACCATTGATATAATATATAAAAACCAAATAATTATTTTATGCAAATTTAAAGGTGCGTTAGCAAACGCACCCTACGCCAATTTCTGACTTACTTCTGCCATCAAAGCTAAATGTTCTTTAGCCTTACCGCTATCAAGCCCACTCTCAACCATGGCTATGGCTTCTTGCATATCTCTGACATTACCATCTACAAAAAGTGCAAATGCAGCATTCAGTACTACAATGTCTCTTTTTGCACCAGCCTCTTCACCAGAGAAAATATCTCTAGTGATCTGCGCATTAAAAGTAGCATCTCCACCAAGTATCGCCTCTTTTGGAGCCTGTTTAAATCCAAAAGCCGTAGGGTTGATCTCGCCTTCAGAGATACGCTCTGCCTCCACATAAGCAAAAGAGGTGTTGCATGCAAGGGAGATCTCATCCATACCATCTTGACTACTCACGACAAATGCACGTTTTGTATCCAATTCAAGCAATGCTTCTGCCATACGTTTGATGTAAGAAGGGTCAAACACACCTAAAAGGTATTTTTTTGCACCTGCAGGATTAGTAAGCGGACCCAATATATTAAAGATAGTTCTATGATCGATAGACTTTCGTATAGGCATGATGTGCTTCATAGCAGGATGATGGTTCATTGCAAAAATAAAACAAAAACCTGTCTCTTCAAGCATCTCCATTTGGTTTTCAACTGAAAGGTTGAGGTTGATACCCAGTGCTTCAAGCACATCCGCAGAACCGGAGTTAGAGGTGATACTTCTGTTCCCATGTTTCGCTACTACACATCCAAGAGAAGCCAGTAAGAGTGAAACCGTTGTAGAGATATTAAAGCTTCCGCTTTTATCTCCACCTGTACCGACAACATCTATGGCTTTTTCCTGAAGTTCAGCAGAGAGAGGAAGTTTTATAGAATGTTCACGCATCACAGAAGCAGCCGCTGCAATGTCAGCCCCACTCTCACCTTTTTCATAAAGGTCTATTAAAAAAGTACGAGCTTCCTCTGTACTCATCTGGTTATTAAATAGTTTTTCAAATTGTATTCTTATGCTCATGTTTTTCTCCGCGTAGGGTGGATTTATCCACCGATTAATATAATGGTGGATAAATCCACCCTACAATTCTCTCCCAGCCTTCATGGCTTCACTTCGTTCCGACCACTTCGGTTTCGAAGCTATGAAGGCAAAGCAGTTTGCCTTCATTCAACGCTTCTCACATACTCTTCTTTTTGACTCTTAGGTATGGTCTTTGTCGTAGGGATCTGCAGTACTTCATAATGCTTCGCACCTTTAAGATACTCTATCGTAACTTTATCACCTATTTTAACATCTTTAGAAGCTTTTGCTTTCATGCCATTGACAAACACGACACCCGACTTAAGCATATCCGTAGCAATAGTACGACGTTTTACTACATTAACTGCTGACAACCATTTATCTACACGCATCCCCTACTCCTTTTTAATCACACGATAGTGTGCCTTGTCTCTATGAACGACCTTGTAAGCGAAGCGATTCGAGAATAGAGACGACTTTTGTTTTACTTTTCTAGAAAAGTAAAGAGAGAAACAACGCCACAATTCAAATGAAGGGCTATTTGATAAAAAATATCACAAGTGATGTTTTATTGACGAAACATCTCTTCCGCCAATTTGGCTTCCATAACACCCTTCATAGTAAGACCACCATCTTCTGAGATATATTGTTCTGACTTCAACATTTTAAAAACACTTTTACACTCTTTCATGTCAAACATACCCGTTTCAACAAGTATCTTTTGCACATCAGAGAGTGTTTCATCTGCTTCTTTTTTCATGAGTGCCAAAAGACACACACGCTCTACTACATTTTCTTCATTCATCGTTTAATGTAAATCCTCATTCAATTTAACTTCTCTTGTACTTCTTCTTACTACAATTTCACCCGTAGTTGAGTTTTGTCTGAAGTGAAGACCGTCAAGTCCCTGGAACTCATCTGCTCTAAATATTGTTTTAGAATCCAAGTTTGCATCCGGGTTTGCAGCAGTAATCTTCTCTAACTCTTCAGGTGCTACTTTGACCTTAGTTCCAGCGAAGATAGCTACACCACCATCGATGATACATGCATCACCAAGAGGGATACCACATGTTGAATTTGCACCAAGAAGAGTGTTTTCACCGATACTGATAGGGTTACCGTCTGTTCCAGAAAGTACACCAAGGATACTCGCACCACCACCTACATCTGAACCAGCACCTACGATAGCAGATGAAGAGATACGACCTTCAACCATTACCGGTCCAAGTGTACCAGCATTAAAGTTGATGTATGAAGCACCTGGCATAACTGTTGTACCGGCAGCAAGCTGAGCACCCATACGTACTTTAGACGCTTCCAAAATACGTGTATTGTCTGCAGGGATCACATGTTGCAAGAATCTTGGGAATTTATCTACAGAATCCACTGTCGGGTATGTACCGTTAAGTTTCATTTCGATCTCATTGTCTCTCAAGTAGTCAAGCTCGTATGGTATATTTCCTACCCATGCCACATTTGACAAGATACCAAATGCACCATTGAGATTTACTTTTCTCAATTCTGCTTTACTTTGAGAAAGTGCATAGAGTTTCAAGTAAACTGCTTCTACAGATTCAGCATTTGCATCTTCAAACAAAAATACAATTCTGAAATCTTTACCGATATCTTCCATGTTGGCAAGTGCTTTGATCACTTGTACATTTTTATGTGCATCACCTGTTGCTTCTGCTACATAGGGAGCAAATGCTGCCATTGCATTAGCTACAAAGTTATCGTTGATCGTTGCTACAAACTCAGAACCTGAAAAATCTACTCTGCATTTTGCTTCTTCAAGTGCTTTGATGAACACAGCTGCTGAACCAAAGTTCTCTTTCCAGTTAATGAGTCCAAAGTTTGCCTGAAGTACTTTCTCTGCGTTTTTCTGACCTCTGTCAACTCTAGCGATACCAAATGCCATAGGCTCTCTGTAGCCTGCTTGTGAAGTAACTTCTGTTACCAATTGTTTAAATGCGTCTGTTGATGTTACGGTTTCGATTGCCATGAATGCTCCTAGATCTAATAAAAATAATTTAAAGAGATTATACTTTATTTTATTTAATAGCTATTTAATAAGCTACATTGATGTAAAATTCCACTTATGAAACACTTACGAGGCTATACTAGACGCTATTTCTCATTAGCAATCATTGCAATGTACTCAACACTCAATAAATTGTGCACGATAGACAGTAATTTCCAATACCATAAACTCGCCTACAAATTACAAGAACGTAAAACCTCTCCTCCTGCAATATCTGTATAACCCGTAGGGTGCGTTTGCCAACGCACCTTTGACATATCACATTCAATTACACATTTAAAATTCATGGTGCGTTGGCAAACACACCCTACAATATAAAATTATTTACAGGATAATACATGACAACAAAATCACTCAGCCTTATAATGGCTACGCTACTACTCACAACAAACAGTTATGCAGACGAAACACTGGAGCCTATCACCGTAGTCTCTACTAACAAAACAACACAATCTATTCAGAATACTACTTCAAATGTTGAAGTCATTACAGCTGAAAAGATAGAAGAGAAAGGTTACCAAACCGTAGCACAGGCCATCAACACTGTATCAGGTATCTCTGTTGCCAATTCTGGTGGACTTGGACAGCAGACTTCATTTTATGTAAGAGGTGCCGACTCAGGTAAAGTACTCATACTGTTAGATGGTATGCGTCTCAATGATCCAAGTACGACCAACGGTACAGCACTGCTTAACAGCCTTACCACAAGTAATATCGAACAAATTGAGATCGTTAAAGGTGGTGCAAGCAGCATCTGGGGTTCCAATGCCTCTGCCGGTGTCATCAACATCATTACTAAAGAAGCCAAAGATGGTGTTCATGGATCACTTGCATTAAGCTATGGATCATACAACACCAGAGGTGCAGATGCTGACCTCTCTTATAAAGATGAAAAGATCACCACACAAGTGCTTGCTTCATACCTAAAGACCGATGGCTTTTCTGCTCTTGCACCAAGATCTGCAGAAGAGGATGGATATGAAAATAAAAACTATACTATTAAATTTGGATATGCCTTTGATGAAAACAATAAACTTTCATTAAGTTATAACCGCATTAAAACAGAAACTGAGTATGATGACAGTTACTCCATGGATCAGGCAAACGATGATTACAGTCATGCCACTTCTGACCAGGAGAACTATGCATTGGATTATAATTTTAAACGGGAGAACTACTCTGCTGTTTTTCATGCAAGTAAAGGTACATACGACAGAGACTATTTTACAACAGGCTTTTTTGGTGATGGACACAATGTCTATAAAGCAACACTCAAAGAGTATTCTTTGATCAATGCCTATGACTATACAGTCGGTAAAGCTGTTTTAGGACTGGAGTATAAAGACACTGATGGATTTAACCAATACAACACTTTTCCGGAAAGCCAGGCAGACTACACAAACAAAGCAATATTCCTCTCAAACACATATAATATAAATGAGAACACACTCTTGGAAACCAACCTAAGATATGATAACTATGATGCATTTGATAATAAAACAACCTATAAACTTGGGATCAAACATGATCACCTCTTTCTTAAAGGTTTTACAACATCTGCCAATTACTATACCTCATATGATGCACCAAGTTCTTACCAGTTAGCCAATTCAACATTTGGTACGCTTCTTAAACCAAGTTATACCAGAGGATTTGATATCTCTGCAAGCTATAAAGAGTTGCTTTCCATTACATACTTCAACAATGAAGTAGAAGACAATATAGACTATGACTATACGAACTTTGGTTATTACAACGTTGATGGTAAAGAGAAATTTCAAGGTTTGGAACTACAGAGCTCTTATGCACTTCCATCCATTAACCTCAACCTCTCTGCGAACTATACCCACCTTTTCAAGTATGAAAAAGAGGATGGTACAGATCTTTTAAGACGTCCACAAGATACATTGAATGCAGCTGTAGACTACTACACAGACTCCGATACACACTTTGGGATCAATGCTCAGTATGTTGGTGACCGTATAGATACAGATGGAGGATTCCCTGTTGCTTCTGAAGTTTCAACAGGTAACTACACGGTTTGGAATCTAAACTTCGGTACAAAGATCATGAATGATATCGACCTTAGTCTCCATGCAAAAAACATCTTCGATAAAGAGTACCAATCAGTATACGGATATGCAACAGAAGGCAGATCAGCTTATGCTAAAATAAAGTATAGTTTTTAGGCTATAATTACCCATGCTAAAACTCATCCCATCCTGGTTCATCAGATACAAATTTTTCAACTCTCTCTTTTTGGGACTGAGTGTGGGTGCGATCTTCACACTCTATGCTCCTTTGGAGCCTTCTATCTATTCACTGGGTGGTGTCTTGCTTGCTGTAGCTATGCTCATCGTTGCAAGGTTCTACCATACTATTCTCAATGCAAAATGGTTTTTTAGAATCTCACTCTTTGTAGAAGTTGTGTTACTCTTGGCTATGCTCTATTTTCTCTACGCTTCTTACAACTATCAAACTGCACTACTCCTCTACATCGGATATCAGATCACCTTTGTTTTTGGGTCTTATCTCATAAGGGCTGAAACACTTTTACTCAAGACTGACACGCTTTTAACCAAACTTGATACAGTTAAACAACTGGGATACCTTTTTGGCATGGGCTTCTCTTATCTTTTTTACAAGATCCTTACATTCTACGGTATAGACGACAATCAAACACAAGTCTATGACTTGCATTTTTTACTCATCACTGTTGAAATCATCGTTATTGTATTGATCTTTAAAAGCTTTAAAAAGGTAGAAGCGTGAGTTATAAAAAATGGTTCCAGGCACATGGGAAAAAACACAAAGAGATCATGCAGAAACTGACTAAACTAAGTGATGACAAAGTCATAGCGTACTTTAGGTTTGAAAATATGGTTGAAAAAGAACCTAATTTCTGTCCACTCTATAAAGAGAACAAAAAGTGCCATGATACGGAAGCGTTGAACTGCTATCTCTGTGCCTGTCCCAACTTTAGATTTGATGATGAGGGTATTTCAAAGAAAGGGTCTAAAACCATCTACAGTACCTGTAACATTGACTCTAAAGACGGAGATATTTTTCAAACAGAAAAAGCCATACACCAAGACTGTTCAGGATGTTTGGTACCACACCGGGAAGCATACATTAAAAAACATTTTTCCAGAGATTGGTTTGAGATCATGAAGAAGGTAAATTCATAAACAATTAGTAGTCATCATAAATATCAATGATCCCATAGTCATCATAATAGTTATCACTACCTCTTCCTGCCATATAATCTCTAGCCTCACCCTCAACAGAAACATCAGTACCCACCTTTGCCCAACGATACATCTTTCGTGCAAATCCTTTTTCCAGACGAATACAGCCATGTGAAGCAGGTTTATTTGGTACATATCCTAAGTGCATAGCGATACCGGAGTTGGTCAGTCGCATCATATAAGGCATCTTGGCACCACCATTGGGTTTTGGCCAGAGGTTAGACTTATGATGACGTTTCTTTTGGATGATCGTAAACTCGCCATTGGGTGTCTCTCTTCCAGGTTTACCAGATGAGATACGCCCCTCAAAAACAACAAATCCATCTTCTATCGCATACGCTCTTTGGTTTGAAAGATCTACCACTATCTCTTTATACGCAAAAAGTGTTGATGATGATAACCCTATAGCAAATAGAATAGTAATTATTTTTTTCATTATTTATGCCTTTCCATACCCATCAGGATTCATACTCTGCCAACGCCAACTGTCTTCACACATCTCATCAATACCCCTCTTGGCCTCCCAGCCAAGTATCTCTTTGGCATAGCTGGGATCAGCATAACATTCAGCGATATCTCCACTGCGTCGCGGTGCTATACAGTAAGGCACTTCTTTACCCGATGCTTTCTCAAATGCTTTAACCATATCCACTACAGAATAGCCGTTTCCTGTACCTAGATTGACCGTCAAGACATCCTGCAGGTCTGCTATCTTTTCCAGTGCTTTAAGATGTCCGTCTGCCAGGTCCACCACATGAATATAATCCCTTACTCCCGTACCGTCAGGAGTATCATAGTCATCACCAAAAACACTAAGACAGCTTCGTTTTCCTACGGCTGTCTGTGTGATAAAGGGCATAAGGTTATTGGGGATGCCATTTGGATCTTCACCTATGGTACCTGAACTGTGTGCTCCTACCGGGTTAAAGTAACGCAAGAGTACGATCTTCCAACTCTCATCTGAAACATACAGATCACGTAACATCTCTTCTATAAAAAGTTTAGTTCTCCCATAGGGATTGGTCGCAGAGAGTGGAAAGTTCTCTTTAATGGGAGTAGTATGGGGATCACCATAGACTGTAGCAGAAGAAGAGAAGACTATGGACTTACAGCCGTGTTCAGCCATCACTTCACAAAGTATAGCAGTTCCATGTACATTGTTATCATAGTACTTGAGTGGTTGTGCTACTGACTCGCCTACTGCCTTAAGCCCTGCAAAGTGGATAACCGCATCGATCTTATGGGCAGTAAACGTTTTATGCAGATCTTCCCTGTTCCGTATATCACCCTCGACCACTTCGATCTTTTGATTCACGATCTTCTCAACCCTGCGGATGCTCTCTTTGGATGCATTACAAAAGTTATCGAATACTACAACTTCATGCCCTGCTTCTATCAGCAGTATACAAGTATGTGATCCGATATACCCTGCTCCCCCTGTAACTAAAATTTTCAAGCTCTTTCCTCTTAATTATTATTTGTCAGATTATATCAAATAAGTGCTAACGTCAAGTTTCTTGGTAATAATAACAAATATTCAGAGTCACAACTCTACGAACTCGATCTCAGTTTCATACAGTTTGTCGAGAAGCAGTTGGTCTGCATTTGAAATGCTTGGCTTATGCTCTTCGATCGCCTCTATGATCTTCGAGAAAAGATAATGTTCCGTCTCTCTTTCATCCAGTGTACCTTTATGTGGCGAAACCATAGAAGAGGTAACATGGTCTATGATAAATGTATCCATACCTTGAGAAAAAGGTGGCCTGTAGCATACTGAGAATAGTTTTAATTTGGGTGTTGTTTTAGACATCTGATTATCCTTTTATTACATAGAATATCTAAAATTCGTTTATTTGTATAGGTGATGTTTACATGACTCTGAATTACTTTTGATTCATTTATAAGTTCTTCAAATGCTTTAGATAGTGCTTTGTATTGTTTGTCGTTTTTTCTTTCAACTTCCATTATCTTCTTTGCTAGTGCATTGTAATGTTTACTGAATTCTCTAAGTTTTGTAAATGTTCTCATAATGGTAATGTTGACGTTAATCGCCTTTTTACTCTTTAGCACAGAAGATAGCATATAATACACACCTTGTACTACTAACCAGGCATTTTGAAAGAAAAAATATTTTCAAAATACCCTTGCATCTCCTTATAAAAATTGCTATACTAAAAAATATGAAACACTTTTACTGTGTATATCGATGAGGAATTATTTTAAAATGAGAAAATACTTAATATTAACAGGAAGTCTTTTAGCCATAGGGTTGCAAGGATGCGGGGAGCCTTCTCTTGACAAGATCAAAAAAAAGATCGTTAAAGTTGAAACACCAAACGGGAAATACACAACAGTCAATAAAAGTTCCGGTGCCTATGGAAAATACCAAATTATGCCAAAAACTGCAAAGCATTACACTAAAAAACTCAAAATGCCTCACTCAAAATGGAAAAAACCTGAAAATCAAGATAAGATCTTTATAGCTCTATTGGAAGACAATATAAAAAACTTAAA
>JAYEOF010000001.1:0-2865 GCA_034722695.1 Campylobacterota bacterium | reverse complement strand
AGAGATCGCAAAACTCAAGAATGAGAATTGTGCAGAGGATGATGTGTTTTTTCAAGCGATGGAAGAGGTACTTCTCTCAATTTTTCCTCTTTTAAAATCAGATGAGATCTATAATAAAAGTGCAAAAAATGCTATTATCAGAAGACTGATCACACCTGACAGGGTGATTAAGTTTAAAGTAGTTTGGTTGGATGATAAGAATGAAGTACAGGTCAATACCGGTTACAGAGTCCAGTTTAACAATGCACTTGGGCCATACAAAGGTGGGCTTCGTTTCCACCCTTCTGTCAATGAAGGGATCTTGAAATTTTTAGGATTTGAACAAATTCTGAAAAATGCTTTAACCGGTCTACCTTTAGGTGGAGGTAAAGGGGGGTCAGATTTTGACCCTAAAGGTAAAAGTGATTTTGAGATCATGAAGTTCTGTTCTGCTTTCATGAAAGAGCTCTATAAACACATTGGTCCGCGTATTGATGTTCCTGCGGGAGATATCGGTGTAGGCGGACGTGAGATCGGTTACCTCTTTGGTGAGTATAAGAGAATGACATCTGCTTTCGAAGGTGTGCTTACAGGGAAACCACCTTTCTTTGGCGGTTCGCTTATGCGCCCTGAAGCAACAGGATATGGTGTGATCTACTTTACACGTAAGATGCTTGAGTTAGAGGGAAAAGAGAGTGTAAAAGGTAAAGTATGTACGGTCAGTGGTGCGGGAAATGTTGCTTTGCATGCTATTGAAAAACTGCAACAGCTCGGTGCTATTCCTGTGACTTGTACAGATTCAAAAGGAACGATCTATGATGCAAGAGGTGTTGACCTTGACTTGTTAAAAGAGTTAAAGCTGAATCAGCGTGTCTCTCTGAAAGAGTATGTTAAGTCTCATCCTGAAGCACAATATATTCCTGTATCTGAGTATCCTGAAGGGGGTCATGCAGTATGGAATATTCCATGTTATGTAGCCTTCCCGTGTGCTACGCAAAATGAACTCACATCAGTAGATGCCAACAACCTGGTCAAGAATGGTTGTGTAGCTGTGACAGAAGGTGCAAACATGCCATCTACAACAGATGCAGTACATATCATGCTCAAAAGTGACATCTGTCTTGCTCCGGCAAAAGCAGCCAATGCAGGTGGTGTTGCAGTAAGTGGTTTTGAGATGAGCCAAAATGCAGCAATGGCGAAATGGACATTTGAAGAGGTTGATACAAGACTTGAAGCAACGATGAACGATATTTGTGAAAATGTTGCTTCAACAGCCAAAGAGTTTGGTGTGGCAGGAAACTATGTTGATGGTGCTAATATTGCCGGATTTAAACGTGTTGCAGATGCAATGATCGCAGAAGGGGTATAAAGTGAGCAGCACACCAACAGCTGAGTTGATACGTGAAGTCAAAGAAGCTTATACAGATATGTACATGCAGATCTGGCAGGTTGGCTAAAAGTAAGCAAGCTCATGTATGGTCTGGGTGTAAACGACAGTAATATCCTTAAATGTCTGGCATCTATCGGAGATATCCTCTCCTCCAGACCATCTGGTGTAGAGCCGGAAGTCTATATGAAAGAACAGGAAGAGAGCGTGTTTGCGTTACTTGATGCTATTGATACAGCAAAAGAAGATTAAAAAAACATGATTGATTTTAAAATAGAATCTATATTCTTGGATGAAATTATTATTGAATTTTTGCAAAATCCATTATGAGTATATAGTGTCCATAAGTTAATTATATATTTTGATGTGCATAGATAGCTTGGTTTCGTCCATTGTCTTTTGCTCTGTAGAGGGCTTCATCTGCGAGACTATAGAAGTCCTCAAGGTCATACTCGGAGTCATCTTCCAGAATACAGGCACCAATAGAGCAGGTCAATACAGGTTTTACGCCACTGCTTTTGTGCTCTATTTTTTGGTCTGCTACTGCTTGAAGGATCGCATTGATCCTGTCGTTTATGCTATCAGTATCATCTCCGATCATAATAGCAGCAAACTCTTCTCCACCCAAACGAAAACTGTAGTCACTACTTCGTCTGAGATGTTCTTTTAAAATATTGGCGGTCTGTTCTATGGCCCGATCACCTTTTTGATGCCCATAAGTGTCGTTATATTGTTTAAAATAGTCCAGGTCAAGAATAAAAAAAGCAAACAGTTGGTTATTGCGTTTGGCTGAATGGAGCTGTCTGGGAAAGATCTCTTTGAGGAAGCGTCGGTTATACAGAGAAGTCATAGGATCTGTGATAGAGAGTTGTTCAAAAAATTTCAGCTGCTTCTTCTCATAACGGCGCATCCTTTCTATTTTAGCATTCGCTCTTTCATTGCTGTTTTGTATAACAAAGATAACATATAGCATCAGGAAGTGTGCAATAAGGAATCGAAGATAACTCTGCATATCCCATGTACCCTCCTGCCACACTCCCACGCCTGTATAGGTAAGAGCCAGAGTCATTACAATAAAAGTAAAAGAGACGATAAGTCCACGAGATGCTCCAAGTGTGACAATGGAAAAAGGAGCAAAGAAAAATGTCCAGATCAAGGTATAGTTCTCCCCATGATGCAGGAGTATTATGGCAAGAATGGCAATAAATAAAACAGCATTCCCAATGTATGCAGCACGCTGATGATCATCTTTTTCCCGTAAGATGTAGAGCGTATACGACAAAGAAAGAAAGACGAAGATATCTATGAAAAGAAGCCCATATGAGTGGGTAACAAATAGATGGACCATTGCAAATAAAAAGCTGAGTGCTGCTGTAATGAAAAGCATTGCATTGAGAAGTAGGATCTTAGTATGTAAAGGGCTGTAGTCCTCGAACTCAAATGAGGCTGACAAAAGTTCACTAAATTTTGGTTTCAAGCAAATCCTTATGCATACTTTT